>CAXTQM010000159.1:0-6243 GCA_964246205.1 uncultured Beijerinckiaceae bacterium
GATATCCGGCGCTTCGAGGCCGCCGGCGAAGCCGAATTGCAGTCCACCGGCGCGGCAAGCGTCGGCCAGCGTCGCGAGCTGCGCGATGCCGGCACGGTCGAACAGCCGGGCGGCGCGCCCGCTCTCGATCATGACGCCTTCGACCCTGGGCCGCACGCGCTGCAGCGCCTCGGCGGTGTCGGGCGCGACGACCAGCCGGGCAACGGCGGCGAGCCTGGGCGGGCGTTGCGCATCGACGACCGGGATCGAGGTGGGCGAGGCATCGATCGCAATCGCGAGCTCGTCGGCACCGATCGATAGCGCCGCCTCGATCTCGGTGACGGATAAGGCGAGGCCATCGAGGCTGACGCGCAGCGTGCCGGGAAAGGCGATGCGTACCGCCCGCGCCGCGGCGAGGTCGGGATCGCGCAGGCCGTCAAGCCGCAGCTCGATGCCGTCGACCCCCGCCGCTCCGGCGATCGACGCTTCAACGGCGTCGGCCACGCGCACGTGGAGACGGGTCACGGCAGGGATCCGTCGGCACCCGGCGGCTGGCGCGGGTGGGTCGTGGGCAGGCTGGTGCGCGGATTCATGAAGCGAGCCTCTTAGCGGAGATCGCGCTGGCGCACCAACGCACAAGCCGCTCACATCGGCGCGTGCAGCCGCATCCAGGCGTACCAGCAGAGAGCGCCGACGATAGTGAAAAATGCGATGGCGCCGAGCAGGTCGATGAGGAAGGCGAAGGCGATAGAAGCCCAGCGCAGCGGCGGCGCCGTCCGGCGCTGCTGCTCGGGCGAGCAATCGAGCGGTGTCGCGACATCGGCTCCCCCGCGCCGCGGCGCGGCCTCCCGCGCGGTCCATTTGCCGCCGTTGCGCACTCGCGCGTCGGAAGCGAGCGACTTGTCGCGTTCGAGCAGGCGACGGGCGACGTAGTCCGTCACGGCGTCAACCATCGTCTCGAGCGCCTCGCTCTCGGCGATGTCGATGCGGCCGTGGCGGGTGTCCTGCTGCAGGCGATACAGGCGGCCGTCGCGCCCCATCTCGACGAAGCCAATCATGTCGATGAACAGCCGCGGGTCGGAACTCGGCACCAGCGCGACGTCGAACATGTCGACGTCCGGCGGGATCTGCGCGAGCAGCGGCTGCAGCGCATCCTGCAACAGCTCGAGCCGGCCGAGCCGGGCGGAGCGCATTTCGGCACGCGCACCGGAGCGCGCGGCCTCGTCGGTTCGGGCTCGGCGCATGGCCTGCTTCAACGTGTCCACGGCGGCCGGCGCATGATCGGGCGCCGACGGATCTTCGCTCGTTGGCTCAGAAGGAACGTTCTGCGTCATTGCAAGCGACCCAACCGACCCGTAGCCGGGCGCGGCTTCGATTATGCCGCCTCCCCAGCAGGTTCACGAATCAAACCTCGCGACAAGGTCAAGTCTGCTGGATGGCGGAAAGCAGCCAGGCCTGCGGCCCTACGCCCGACGGGCGCAGGAAAGTCCATACCTCGGTGACGGTCTGCGGCGTGCCGGGATTGCCGGAGAAGACCTGGTTGTTGCGGCGCTCCAGCGTCACGTCGATCAGGGAAAACTTCATCGCCACCGTGGCGTAATCGCTGCCGCCCTCGCGCCAAGCTTCTGACAAGTCGCCGCTCACGAGGTGAACGTCACTGATCCGGTTGACGACACCCTGCCGCTCGTTGTCACGCAGCTCCTGCTCGAAATTGCCGGCCATTTCAGCCGTGGCGAGCTGGCGCAAAGCCGGTAGGTCGCCGTTCGAATAGGCGGCTTGGCTGTCGACGAGCCGACGCTCGAAAGCCTGGTAGTCGTCAGGCCCGATGGTGATCGGCACCCCCACGGGTCGAGCAGACGCCGCGGCCGGCGCCGGGCCACCCCGGCCGAACGGGACACCGCCGCCACCGAACATACCGCCGGCACTGCCGCCGAACGCCGGCTGGCGATTGCGGAAGAAGCTCATAGCAAAGCGGAAGACGAGGAACAGCAAGCCGACCTGCAGGAGCAGGCCAATCAACGAGAAGCCACCGCCCAGACCGCCGAACATACCGCCGCCGAACAGCATGCCGAACAGACCTGCTCCAAGGAAGCCGCCGAGAAGCCCACGACCGAAGCCGCCGCCGCCGAAGAAGCCAGGACGCGATCCGCCGAAGCCGTTGTTGAAAGGCGCCGCGGTTTGCGAGCGCTCGATCGGCGACATGCGCGGCGCCGTCGGCGTAGCGGAGGGCATGGTGAAGGTTCGACCGCCGCGGCTGCCGAAAGAGCTTCCGCCACCCAAGCGGGCGTCGGCTACGGTCGGCGCCAGCGTGGCGCCCGCGACCGCCAGGGCGGCGAGCACAGCGAAGATGCGCGTGCTGCGGTGAGTGGAAAACGGGACGCGGCGCGACATGGAGGATCCTGAAAGCGGCGATACCGGTGGCATCGCATGCACTATATGTGGTCGCCGCCCAATACGTGCAAAGGCTGCAGCTTCACGCGTCTACAAGCCTCTAACGCGCAGCCTTCGGCAAACGACGCTTCCAGCGCTCGCCGGGCCGCAGGCCCTCGCGTTTCCAACCGAATTTATCGGTCCGGCCGCGCGGCGGCGGCGAAACGGCGTCGTCGATCGCCGGCGCGGCGATCTCGGCCAACTCCATCTCGCGCTCCTCAATGTCATCCTCAAGAATGAAATCTGCGAGTGAGAAGCGGGGCACGGCCGAAACGGGCTCCACCGCTACCCGCGAGCGCGAAGATGTCGATGCCCCAGAGGGTTGCATCTCGGCCGCCCAGTCGTCACCAACACGCACCTTAGGCTTGTTCTTGGAGCCGGGCTTGCGTCCCCTGCGCTTGGGAGCGCGCTCCGCCTCAAGCGCGGCGAAACGATCCTCCTGCGGCGGCTCGATCGCCTGCAGGATACGGCGCGGCGCGGTCTCGACTTGGCGCTCGTCCTGGACCGGCACCGCCGCTTGCTCGACAGCCGCACCGTCAGGTGGGGAAGAGGTAATCGGGAAGGACGAGGCAGCTGGCGAAGTCCGTGTAGGTTGCAGCGGAGTCTCGGCTCGTTCGGAAGAGAATAACGCATCCGCAGCGCGCATCGCCGCCTCGTATGAGTCCTCTGCCGACTCCGGTTGAAAAACCTTTTGCGCCTCGGCGTAAGAGCGGCTGCGCGAGGCTTGACCCTCCTGGTGCGGTTCTCCTCCCGCAGAGATATCCTTGGTACGGCGGGGCGTACCGCGATATTCGGTCACGAACGGCTTGACCTGACGACGCATCGTTTTCTCGTCGAGACTGGAATAGCAGCGAAAGGGTACAAGAAGATCACTGCGATTCGCAGCTTATATCGCATTCTACGGTAATTCTAGGACGAGCCCGGTCGTGTTTGCAATCAATCGTGTCTTGCTGTGAAAAGCGACATTGTCGTCGGCATCGGCACGACAACGAGAGAACATCATGAGAGACAGGCTGAGCAGCGAGCTGAAGACGGCGATGAAGGGCGGCGACAAGCGACGGGTGGAAACGATCCGCATGATCAACGCCGCAATCAAAGACCGCGACATCGAGGCTCGCGCGAGCGGTCAAGCTGTGGGCGAAAATGAGATCACGACGCTGATGCAGAAGATGATCAAAAGTCGCAAGGAATCCTACGAAATCTACGCGAAGGCTGGTCGCAACGATCTCGCCATGCGGGAAAGCGAGGAGATTGCGATCATAGATCGCTTCTTGCCGCAGCAAATGAACGAAGCGGAAATCGCCATAGCCGTGAACACGATCGTGACGGCGCTCGGCGCGACAAGTATCAGGGACATGGGAGCGGTTGTAAGCGCGTTGAAGACCGACTACGCTGGGCGTATGGACTTCGGGAAAGCTAGTGCATTGGTGAAGGCACGCCTCGCCGGCTGACGAAGAGCCTGGCCGTCCGAGAGTTCGCTCGCGGGATTGTTAGCGAACAGAAGAAAGCCGACGTGCGGGGCGGACTGCCTCGGCGGCGTTTAATTCATAGCTGGTCTGCAACATCTCGATCGTGCTGCGCGCCGCTCGTAAAACAGTATTGGGCACGCGTGGCCGTACTGCCGCCAAGGTCCAGTTTGTACCGCCTTCCAGGCTCTCGCGCGGCTGGATCAAAATTTCATTAACATTCTCGAACCCATCGCAAGCCTTCAACTTGTCGAGGCAAATGCCTTGCAGCTGAACGCTGTTGCAGATCTTTCGAGCCATCGTCTTCATCTCCTGAGGTGACCTACGCGGATTCCGCGGGATCAGATGCGAGTCGTCGCCCGCCGACGAGATAGCCTATGGCACCGGTAAGAAACAATGCCTTCAGCGTTTGCCTGCGCGAGCCACGCCTGATCGGCAAACGCCGCCAGGAAGCCGCCGTTCACTCGATCTCGCAAAGCCGTTCAACGTGTCGGCCATGGAGCTTTATTGGTGCGGGAGGAGACTTACTCGCGACGACAGCGTCGGTCGGCATGCAGATGACGCTTACAAATGCCTCACAGTTCGAAAAGCCGATTTTTCCGGCAAGGGCGCGAATCATCCGATAATCGACTTGCAGTGCCATCCATATTGTCTCGTGCAAAACACCAATGAGCAACGCGACATGAAAAGTTCTGTTCCGCCGGAGGATCGGGTATGGCCTGCGGCGACGTACCGCGAGACCAATTTTGATGCTCAGCTTCTACGGATCTGGAACCAGGGGCTCTATCGACGTGCGCGGCGACTCGGCGACAATCCCTGCGGAGGTCCATTGGATCGACGCATTCGAGCCGACAAACGCCGAGATGGCGTTCCTGCGGCGCGCGATGGGCGCCCGCGTTCCGTCTCTCGACGATCTTTTGGAAATCGAGAACTCGTCAAGGCTAGCCTACGAGAACGGCGCGCTGATCATGAGCCTGCCCGCGACGATCAAGGAAGCCGGCGGCTATCCCCAGGGCACGCCGATCGGCTTCGTCGTTACGCCCGCCCGGCTCGCGACCATCCGTTTCGCCCATCTTCCCTCGTTCGATATGATCGCCAAGCACATCTGCGACAACGGCGATCTATCGTCCGGCGGCTACGGCGCCATCGTGACAATCCTCGAGATCATCGTCGATCACGTGGCCGACATGCTGGAACGGATCGGTGGTGATCTAGACACGATGTCGCGGACGGTTTTCGCGTCCGGGCCGCTCGGCGGCAAAAGACGACGCCCGCAGACTGCCAATACCCGGCTGGCATTTATCCTCAAAACCATCGGCCGCGACGGCGACCTGGTATCGAAGGTGACCGAAAGCATGCTCGGCCTGTCGCGTATGGTGCCGTTCATCGCCAGCAAGGGCCAGGCCTCGGTGACGCCCGAACTGAAGGGACGGCTCGAGACCATCGGGCAGGACGTTAAATCGCTGCACGAATTTCAAGAGCATCTTTCCAGCAAGACGCAATTCCTGCTCGACACGCTGCTCGGCTTGGCCAACATCGAGCAAAACGACGTCTTCCGCGTGTTGACAGTGGTGTCGGTCGTGGGGATTCCACCTACTTTCATCGCCTCGATGTACGGCATGAACTTCAAGGTCATGCCGGAACTCGAGTGGACGTATGGCTACGCCTACGCGCTGACGCTGATCTTCCTCAGTGCGGTCATTCCGGCGGGCTGGTTCAAGTACAAGGGTTGGTGGTAGTCGAGCGCTTATATAAGCCTCTGCGTTCGACGCCAGGAGGACGCATCGGGGTGCCAGAGTTGCCGGAGGTCGAGACGGTGCGCCGCGGTCTCGCGCCCCTGCTCATCGGAGCTACGATCGCGGCCGTGGACCAGCGCCGCCCAGACCTGCGCTTTCCGTTTCCTGAGCACTTCGCCGCGCGTTTGATCGGGCGGCGCGTCGCAGCTCTTGAGCGTCGCGCGAAATATTTGTGGGCTCGGCTCAATGATGGCACCGTGCTAGTCATGCACCTCGGCATGTCGGGGTCGTTCCGCATCGAGGCGGCGGGTGACGTGGCGACGCCGGGCTCGTTCCACCACGCGCGCGGCGCGCCTGGCTTGCATGACCACGTCGTCCTGACCCTCTCCAACGGCGCGCGCATCGTCTACAACGACCCGCGGCGCTTCGGCTTCATGCTGCTCGTCGCCGCCGAGGCACTGGCGACGCATCCGTTGTTCGCCGGCATCGGCATCGAGCCGCTCGGCGACGCGCTCGACGGCGCGCTGCTGGCGCAGCTCTTCACCGGGCGCGCGACGGCGCTCAAGGCGGCGTTGCTCGACCAGAAGCTGATTGCCGGGCTCGGCAACATCTACGTCTGCGAGGCGCTGCAC
>CAXTQM010000160.1:0-6228 GCA_964246205.1 uncultured Beijerinckiaceae bacterium
GCAGCGGCAGCAGCACGCGACGCGCACCCGCCGCGACCTCGAGATAGCGGAGCACCGATGCCGCGGCGTCGATCCAGACGGCGCGCACTATACCGGCTTCGGCGCCGTCGGCGCCGAGAACGCGGTAGCCGATCGGGTTCGGCCCGTCGGGCGCGATCCAATGGGTGGTGGCGAGGCGCAGCGGCATGATGATCGGCTCGCCGTCGATGCCGACTTCGGGCATGTCCTCGCGATCGGCATAGGACGCCGGGCCGACGCCGTCGAGCATCGGATTGCCGGTCGGCACGAAAGGCGAGCCCGGCCATTCCTCGCCCATCTCCACCGCCGCGTTCGGCCGGTCGTTGCGGGTGAGCGGCGCCACGAATAGCTGACCGTCGTGGTTCTCGTAGACCTTCGGCGGCGGCACGTCGGGAAAGCCCCGCGACACCACGCGCGAACCCTGCGGGCGCTCCGTTTCGAGCGGATAACCCTCGCGCTTGTTCTCGCGGTGGAGGTAGAACACCAAGCCGGCGAAGAACAACCAGAAGACGTAGAGCACGAGTTGCGCGACGTCGATGTACCCTGTGAAAGCCCCAATCATCGTAACCTCCCGGTCATACTACGCCCGGCCTTGTAGGTCGGCCAGTTCGAAGCCTTGGTGTCGCGCGAGCGTGCGCGGGCGGACCAACGGACCCATCGCGATCAGCGTCGCGAAGAGGATCATGATCTCGCAGAGATAAACGCAGGAATAGCCGGTCGCCGGCCGGTCGAGCGCGGTCCCAAGCGCGCCTGAGGACGCCAGGCCGGACACCGCATCCCGCATCAGGCCGCCGCCCGCCACCGCGAGCCCGGCGGCCGAGGCCTGCACCGCGCCCCAGACGCCGAGCACGAGACCGCTCTGGCCCTCTTGCGCCATGCCCATCGCCGCCGTCAGCGTGCAATGGGCGAAGATGCCGGAGCCGAGCCCGATCAGCGTCACGCCGGCGGCGAACAGCGGCGTCGAGGACAGCGGCTCGGCGAAGATCACAGCGGTGAAGGCAGCGAGTCCGGTGACCAGGCCTATGGCGGCGAAACGGTAGGGATCGGCGCCGCGGCCGAGCCAGCGCGCGGCGGCGACGAAACCGAACAGGCCACCCACGGCGAGCATCGCGGTGAGACCCGTGGTGGCGCCGACGGAAAGGTGCAGCACCTGCCCGCCGTACGGCTCGAGCAGCACGTCCTGCATCGAAAAGGCCATAGTGCCGAGCGCGACCGCGATCAGCCGGCGCGCCGGCCGGCCCTGCTTGGCGAACACCCGACAGGCCTCGCGGAAGGTCGGATGTGCCACCGCCGCGATGCGCCGCCCGCGCGGCTCCTGCTTCCAGATGGCGAAGATGTTGAGCGCCATGGTGGTGAAGGCGGCGCCCTGTACGACCTGGATGAGGCGCACTTCCGAGAATTGCGCCAGCACCGCGCCGAAGACGAGCGCCGAGACCATCATGCCGAGCATCATCATGACGCAGAGCAACGCCACGACCTTGGGGTGCGAGCGCTGCGGCGCGAGATCGGTGGCGAGCGCGAGGCCGGCGGTCTGCACCGTGTGCAGCCCGGCGCCCATCAGCAGGAAGGCGAGCGCGGCGGCGCCCTGCCCGACGACGGGCGGCGCCGAGGTATCTCCGCCCAATAGTATGAGCGCGAACGGCATGATGGAGAGGCCACCGAACTGCAGCATGGTGCCGAACCAGAGATAGGGCACGCGCTTCCAGCCGAGCGCCGACTTGTGATTGTCGGACTTGAACCCGACCAGCGCGCGGAACGGCGCGAACACCAGCGGCAGCGCGATCATGGAGGCGACGAGCCAGACCGGCACGCCGAGCTCGACGATCATGACGCGGTTGAGCGTGCCGATGAGCAGCACCACCGCCATGCCGACTGTGACCTGGAACAGCGACAAACGCAGGAGCTTGGCGAGCGGCAGCTCGGCCGAGGCAGCGTCGGCGAAGGGCAGCAGGTCGGCGCCGAGCTTCATCCACTGCGTGGCGACGCTCTTCCGGCTCGCGCTGGCTGCCGCTCGGCTCATGTCCGCGTGATCTCCAGAGCCTGCGAGATGTAGAAGCCGGTGCCAATGCGGTAGGTGCGGCCGAGCGAGGCGCCGGGTGGCAGCAACTCTCCCAGGCGCCGACAGATGGTCGAGGGGCTGATCGGCTCGATCGCCGGCGAGCGGTCCCCGCGCGGGAACAGCTGGCCGGCGGCGTGCATCAGCGTCAGCGCCGGCGTGCGCGGCGCGAAGGTGAACACGAGCGAACCCGACGCGCGAGCCGCGAGACGCGCGGCGGCCTCGGCCATATCGGCGGCGCGGTAATGGATCAGCGAATCCATGGCGACGATGTGGTCGAAGCGACCAATCCCGGCATCGAGCATGTCGCCAGAGCGGAAGTCGATCGATCCTTTGGTGGAAGGCATACGATCGCGCGCGAGATTAACGAGCGTCGGCGAAAGGTCGATCGCCACCACGTCGGCGCCGCGTCGTGCCAGCTCAGCGGCGAGCGCGCCGGTGCCGCAGCCGGCATCGAGCACGCGCTTGCCGGCGAGGTCGGCCGGCAGCCAGTCCAGGATCGTGGCGCGCATGGCATCACGCCCGGCCCGGACCGTGGCGCGGATCTTCGACACCGGCGCATCGGAGGTCAGCTTGGCCCAGGCTTCGGCCGCGGTGCGGTCGAAGTAGGTGTGGAGCTGTCCGCGGCGGGCGAGATAGGTCGCGTTCTGCATCAGTCGAACCCCAGCAGGTCGAAGATGTCGCGGTCCTTCATCGGCTTGGGCGTCAGCGGATCGGTGCCGGCGTAGAGCGTCTCGGCGAGCTGCATGTACTCGGCCTGCACCGCGAGGATTTCCGGCGTCTCGTCCATCTCGAACAGCGTCTGCTTCTTCAGGCGCGACTTGCGAATGGCATCGAGCATGGGGAAATGGGCGACCTTGTTGAGGCCGACGACGCTATTGTACTTGTCGACTTGGTCGGTGCCGTCGGACCGGTTGACGATGACGCCGCCGAAGCGGACCTTGTAGTTCTTCGCCTTGGCCTCGATCGCCGCCACGATGCGGTTCATCGCGAAGATCGAGTCGAAGTCGTTGGCGGTCACCACCAGCGCACGGTCGGCGTGCTGGAGAGGTGCGGCGAAGCCGCCGCAAACGACATCGCCCAGCACGTCGAAGATCACGACGTCGGTGTCGTCGAGCAGGTGGTGCTCCTTGAGCAGCTTCACCGTCTGCCCCACCACGTAGCCGCCGCAGCCGGTGCCAGCCGGCGGTCCGCCGGCCTCGACGCACATCACTCCACCGACGCCCTCGAACACGAAATCCTCGGTGCGCAGCTCCTCGGTGTGGAAGTCCACCGTCTCGAGGATGTCGATCACCGTCGGCATCAGCTTCTTGGTCAGCGTGAAGGTCGAATCATGCTTGGGATCGCAACCGATCTGCAGCACGCGCTTGCCGAGCCGCGAGAAGGCGACCGAGAGGTTGGACGAGGTCGTCGACTTGCCGATGCCGCCCTTGCCGTAGACGGCGAAGACCTTGGCCGTGCCGATCTTGTCGACGGGATCGAGATGCACCTGCACCGAGCCCTCACCGTCGAGGAAGCCTGCGGCGCGGCAGGAGGTCGGTCCGGGAGCCTTGAAGGGTGCGTTCATGCGGCGGCTCGATCAGCGGGAGAAATGGGCTTTGGCGTCGTAGAGCGTGTCGATGGTGACGAGCGCCATGGCGCGCTCGGTCGCGTAGGCTTCGGTGTTGCGGCGCGCCTTGCCGCGGACGAAGAACGGGATCTTGCCGAGCTCCTTTTCCGCCTCGGGCGACCAGGTCAGCGTGGCCGGCTTGTCCAGCACGGCGACATCGCCGGATGGTTCGGGAGCAGCCGCCTGCTCGACAGGCGCGGCGACTGCCGGCTTGGCGCCGGCAGTGGCGAGGTGCGAGGGCAAGGCGCGATCGTGGAACTCGCCATCCTCGCGGAACATGCCGAGGAGGTGTTCCTCCAAACCCATCATGAGCGGATGGACGAAGGTGTCGAAGATGACGTTGGCGCCCTCGAAGCCCATCTGCGGCGAGTAGCGCGCCGGGAAATCCTGGACGTGGACCGGCGCGGAGATCACGGCGCAAGGGATGCCGAGCCGCTTAGCGACGTGGCGCTCCATCTGCGTGCCCAGAACCAGCTCCGGCTGCAGGCGCTGGATGGCCTCCTCCACCGCGAGGAAGTCGTCGGACACGATGGCTTCAGCCTCGTAGCGCGCGGCGAGGTCGCGCACGTCGCGGGCGAACTCGCGGGTGTAGGTGCCGATCGCCACCACGGTAAAGCCGAGCTCCTCCTTGGCGATGCGGGCGGCGGCGAGCGCGTGGGTGGCGTCGCCGAAGACGAAGACCCGCTTGCCGGTGAGATACGTCGAGTCGACCGAACGCGAGTACCAGGTGAGGCGGGTCTCGTCGGCGGCAAGAAGCGCTTCGGCGTTCGCCGCGACGGTGGCCGAAGCGCACAACGCGGCCACCTCGGCGATGAAGTCGCGCGTGGCGCCGACGCCGATCGGCACGACCTTGGTGGCGGGCTGCGCGAAGGCGCGCTCCAGCCACTTGGCCGCCTGCCCCGCGATCTCGGGATAGAGCACCACGTTGAAGTCCGCATCGCCGAGCCGGGCGAGATCCGCAGGGGTCGCGCCTTCCGGCGCCACCACGTTGACGTCGACACTCAAACGATCGAGCAGGCGCCTGACCTCGACGAGATCGTCGCGGTGGCGGAAGCCGAGCGCGGCCGGCCCTAGGATGTTGCACGACGGCGCCCTACCCTCTGGCCGAGGCTCGCGCTTGGTGCCCGGCTTCAGCGCTAGCGGGCCGGCGAAGGCGCGCACGATCTGGTAGAAGGTCTCAGCCGCGCCCCAGTTCTCCTTTTTCTGGTATGAGGGCAGCTCCAGCGGCACCACTTGCACCGGCAGGTGCAGCGCCTCGGCTAGGCCGCCGGGGTCGTCCTGGATCAGCTCGGCGGTGCACGAGGCACCGACGAGGATCGCCTGCGGCTTGAAGCGCTCGTAGGCGTCGCGGACGGCAGTCTTGAACAGCTCGGCCGTGTCGCCGCCGAGATCGCGCGCCTGGAACGTCGTGTAGGTCACCGGCGGGCGCGTCTTGCGCCGCTCGATCATGGTGAAGAGCAGGTCGGCATAGGTGTCGCCCTGCGGCGCATGCAGCACGTAGTGCACGTCCCTCATCGCGGTGGCGATGCGCATGGCGCCGACGTGGGGCGGGCCTTCGTAGGTCCAGACGGTGAGCTGCATCTCAGGCCGCCAGTCTGGCGCGGCGCGCCAGCGGCCGGGCGAACAGCTCGGCGAGGTCGCCGGCCTGCTCGAAGCCCTGGATCGGGGTGAACACCAGTTCGATCGACCACTTCGTCGTCAAACCTTCGGCCTCGAGCGGGTTGGCTAGGCCGAGGCCGCAGACGGTGAGGTCGGGCGCCGCGGCACGGCAGCGGTCGAGCTGACGCTCGACGTCCTGCCCCTCGCTCAGCATCGTGTCGGCCGGCAACAGGGCGAGATCGGCGGCAAGATGCTGGCGATGGAGGTAGGGCGAGCCGACCTCGACGAGTCGCATGCCCAGCTCGCGGTGGAGAAAGCGCGCCAGCGGCACCTCCAGCTGCGAATCGGGGAAGAAGAAGATTGAGCGGCCCTCGAGCGCCGGGCGGTAGCGCGCGCAGGCCTTCTCGGCGCGTTGGCGATAAGGCTGGAGCACGCGCTCGACATGGACCGCGTCGAGCCCGAAGGCCGTGGCGGCGGCCTGGAACCACAGCGCCGTGCCCTCGGCACCGAGCGGGAACGGCGCGGCGACGCGCGTGGCGCCGCGATCCTCCAGCGCCCGCGCCGTGTCGTTGAGGAACGGCTGCGCCAGCAGCAGGCGCGTGCCCGGGCCCACTGCCGGCAGGTCGGCGGCGCGGCGCGGCGGCAGGAAGGCGACCTCGGCGATGCCAAGCGCGGCGAAGAGGCGACGGAACTGGTCCTCGACCACGTCGGCCAGCGTGCCGACGACGAGCAGCTGCGCGGCCTCGCTCGAAGGCATTTCCGGCACCAGCGAGGCGAGGCAGGCATCCTCGCCCTGCGTGAAGGTCGTCTCGATGCCGCTGCCCGAATAATTCAGCACGCGCACGGCGGGCGCGTGAGTGCGCGACAGCCGCAGCGCGGCGCGGGAAAGGTCGAGCTTGATGACCTCGGAGGGGCACGACCCCACGAGGAACAGCATCTTGATGTC
>CAXTQM010000161.1:0-6213 GCA_964246205.1 uncultured Beijerinckiaceae bacterium
GCCCCGGCGAGCCTCGTGCCGCCGCCCTGGCGCGGCGCGGCGGTGGCGGCGGCGCTGGTCTTCTCCCCCGCAACCGCGCTATGGCGGATGGCGCTCGGCGCGCACTTCCTGTCGGACGTGATCGGGGCGGCGCTGGTCACCATTGCCGTCGTGCTCTTCTGCCGGGCGGCGCTGCTGCGGGGTCGCGAGGTCGCCTGAGGCCGACAGCGCGTGCTCGCCCCGGTCATGCCGCGTCGAGCTGACGCGACGCGACGTTCGCGCTGTCGTAAGCGGCCGATCACACGAGCTTGCCCTCGGCAAGGTCCGGCGTGCGTTTCCCGCGCTATGGGAGCCATTCGACCGGTGTCGCGTTTTGCCGTTTGGCGGGCCGGTCAAGAGCGTCTCGCAGTCTCAAGGAATTGCGGATGTCCGTTCGTCGTCACCTCACTCCAAGTCTCGCCGCCGCGATCACCCTCTTTGCGATGCCTGTAGCGGCCTTCGCCCAGGGTACGGAGGAGCAACAGCAGGCCTGCACGCCCGACGCGCTGAAGCTGTGCTCCGACACCATCCCCGACATCGGCAAGACCACCGCCTGCATGAAGGCGCATTTCGCCCAGCTTTCGCCGCGCTGCCAGACTGCCTTCGGCGAAGCCACCGGTGCCGCCAAGACGAAGACCGCATCGCGCAAGGCCGAGGCGGCCCGCCCGAAAGTGGCGACCCGCACCGAGCGGCGAATGCCGGAGCGCGACGCGCGGGAGTCGCGTCCGGAGCGCGAGGCGAGAACGCCGCGTCTTGAGCGCGAGGCACGTGCGCCGCGTCCCGAGCGTGAGGCGGAACTGCCGCCCCGTCCGGTGCCCGACGCTTCCTCCGAGGTGGATCCGACGCAGCCGCCCGGCTTTCCGCCGTTCCCTTCGCGCGATGCGTCTCCGGTCCGACCGCGCTCGCAGCTGGTGCGCGCCTGCGACGCCGGGCTGATCGACAGCTTCACCTGCAATACGACCTTGCCGGCGATCCTGGGCGCTGTCGCGCAGTAGCGCGCGCTTTTGCCTCTTCGGCCGAGTAGCCGAGGAGGCAACGCCATGACAAACCTAGCATTAGACGGGTCTCACGCCATCCGGCGGCACAGGAGCCCTTATGCCCATCACCAACGTCCACGGCCTGCTCGTGACCACGATGACCTACGTTCTCGACTTCGAGCACCAGATCGCCAAGGCCGCGCCCGACATGGCCGAGGCGAGCCACAGCCCCGAGTTGAAGGAGCTTTTCGAGAAGACCGCCACCAAGAGCAAGCGTTACGCCGAGCAGCTCGAGACCGTGTTCCAGGCCATCGGCGAGCCGGTGAAGACCAACGACAACAAGATCGCCTCCGCCATGGTCCACGAGGTCCAGGGCATGGTAAAGGAGACGGAGAGGGGCCCGGTGCGCGACGCCGCGCTCATCGTCGCCGCCAACCAGCAGCAGGCCTTCCGCGTGTCCTCCTACGGCTCGATGGAAGCCTATGCCAAGGCCGCCGGCAAGACCGAAGCGTTGAAGCCGCTACGCGAGGCCCTGAAGGACAGCAAGGCCGGCGACGAGCAGTTCAACAAGATCGCCGAAGGCAGCGTCAACCCGGCCGCGGCGAAGGCTGCGTAAGGTCAGTCTCGTCATCGAATGAGGACCCTCTTCGCGGAGCGACGAGGGTCCTCCAGCCTGGTTACGGCGCCCGACGCACTGTGATCGTCATCAGCACGTAGCCCTTGCCGTCCTTGCCGGTGCGGGTCTGCAGGATCAGGCGCTGACCGGGCAGCGGCACGTTCCGCCAGATCGAGATCGCACTGCCGTCGGACTGGTCCTCCGGCGCGACGTCGGGCGGCAGCGCCATGGTGCGCACGAGGCCGACCCGGAAGTGGGCCGCGTCCTTGACCGAGCCGCTCACGCCGCAGCTCGTCTCCAGCCAGGCCTTCGACGTCACGCGGCTGGCGTAGAGCGCGAACGGCCCGTCGTCGAGCTTCCCGCCAAAACGATGGCTATCGATCGTGCCACCGTCCAATCCGGGGCCGACATGGTCGCCGAGGTCGGCCATCCCGAGCGCCTTGGCCTGCTGCACCAGCCGTTCGTAGTTCGGTTCCTCGCGCAGGCACTGCGCCTGGAAGGCGCCGAGCACGCTGTCGTCGCGCGCCGTCGGCAGCGTCTCCATCGCGCCCGCCCCCGCCGGCAGCAGCAGGGCCATGGCGACAAGGATGGGATCGAGCCGGCTCACGCGACACCTCTTGCGGGACGACCGACCCGAACCGCATCGGCGAGAGTCAACACGATCGGAGTGCTCTCGCCGTGTTCGTGTTAAGCTAAAATAAGAACCCAAACGCTTGCATTCGCCATTCTTACCCGGTAAAAAGGCCTTTGTCAACACCTTTGTCTGGTTTTGATACCGACGCACTTCTCGGTCGCAAGACCTGACAAATCCGCCGACCGATGTCGACGAACCGAGACAAAAAGTGGGTCCGATGTCGCGGTACCGCGACACAAACCATGGTCACTGCCGCGTACCGCGACAAGGCCTGAAACGACGTGGCCGTTCGCCGACGTGGGTTTTCGTACGGCCCCGGTCCATTGCCCGAGGCTCAGTTCCCACCATCCTTGCGGCCGGGTTCCACCAGAGTCACGGCGCCGGGGATGTCGGTCGCGACCGCGCCGGCGGTCTCGATGTCGAGCTGCAGCAGGTCGCGCTCGTAGCGCAGCACCGCCGGGCAATGGTCGCAGCCGAAGGTCAGGTGCTCCTTAAGCCAGCCGACCTGCCGCCGCGTCTTGTTGCGGCACTGCGGGCAGAGCACAGTGAGGTCGTCGGTGTCCTGGTTTATTGGCGGTAGCCTCCGAACGCGCGAAGCCGGACTAACCCGCAGTAAGTAGGCAGCCGGTTGGCAATGCGCCAACCCGAACCATTCCCAGCGAACGTTGCCACGCTTCGAAGCGGACCGGTCAGCGGTAATCCGCGTCGCTGACGAGATCGGACCAGTCCGCCATCGTGCCCTCCGGGGTCGCGCCCTGGATCGAGATGTGAGTGAAGACCTGGGTAGGTCCGGCGCCGTGCCAGTGGCGCTCGCCCGGCGCGATCGCCACGCTGTCGCCGGGGGCGAGCACCTGGGCCGGCTCGCCCGCGAGCTGCACACGGCCGGTCCCCGCTGTCGCGATCAGGATCTGTCCGAACGGGTGCGTGTGCCAAGCGGTCCGCGCACCCGGCTCGAAGGTGGCGCGGACCACGCGGAGGCGGTGGGGCGGCGCGCCGGTGACGAGCGCCGTCGTCCAGACCGCGCCGCTGTACCATTCGGGGTTGACGCCCGTGCTGGGCGTGTCTCCGGCGCGAAGCACTTTCATGATGGATCTCCTCGAGGAAATGACGGCTCGCGGTCACCCCGGGCTGCCCCTATCCAGGCCGCCCGCGTCCAGTTGCGGAACTCGATCGCGAAATGGTTGAGGTGGCGGCGCAACAGGTCGGGCGGGGCGGCCGTCGGCAGGTGGGTCGTGAAGTGCAGGTGGAGGCCGTCGTCGGCGTCGCGCGACTGGCGCATGCTGAACCCGACGCGCAGCCCTTCGGCGTCCAGAATCTCCATGCCGTAATGGAGCGCGTAGCTGCGATCCCACGCCATGGGGTAGGCGAAGTCCTCCGGCAGCGAGCGGTAGAACACCCGCCACGGCAGGTCTGTCTCGCCGATGTTCTCGATCACCTCGACCCGCCCGGACAGGGGATGGCTGACGAAGTGCTCGGGATGGCCGGCGCGCAGCTCGGCCTCGCGGGCGTTCGCCATCGCGTCGACGTACCATCGCTGGAACGCCGCGGCGCTCGGTCCCGGCACCACCAGGCGGACCGAGGCGCTCCGCCAAGCGCCGTCCGACGCCTCGACCCAGGCCCGCACCTTCGCCTGCATGGTGCGCAGATCGTCGTCCAGCAGGGCGCGCGTCGCCTCGTTGCCGAGCTTGCCCTTGAGATAGGCCAGCGCGTGCCGGGCGCGGTCGAGTTCGAGACCTCGGATGTCGGCATCGGTGAGCGACTGGTCGTCCAGGACGGCGCGAGCCTGGCGAGCCTCGCTGGCGCCGCTCATCGGTCGAAGCGCCCGACGACGTCGGTCGTCACGCCCAGGAAGCGCAGCAGCTCCTCGGTCAACCGCTCCGGCCGCTCCTCGGCGAGGTAGTGGCCGCACTCCTCGATCATCACGCTGCGCAGGTTCGCGGCGAGCGGGCGGATCTCCGGTTCGAGGTTTGCCCCGAAGCTCGCGGTCCCGCCGATGGTCAGCACGGGCATCGGGAGCTTGGTCTTGGCGTGCTCGCGGTTGTGGACCGCGTCGATCGCGTGGGTCCGAAAGTATTCGATACCGCCGCGCAACGCGCCGGGCGCCGCGAGATGGCGGGCGTATTCGTCGAGCGTCTCCTCGTCCAGCGCGCTGGTGTCGTAGGCCTGTTGGCGCATCATGTGAGACACGAATAGCTTCTCCCGCCCGGCGATCAGCGCCTCGGCCAGGCCGTTGGGCGCCCCGAACAACGGCAGGTGGAACATGCGGGGGTGTCGGACGGCGTCGAACAGGTCTTCCAGGCCGAGCCCCGCGAGGGCGGCTTCGGTCAGCGCGAGCCGCTTCACCTCGGCCGGGTAGAGGCTGGCGTAGGCGTAAGCGACCATCATTCCGACGTCGTGGCTGACGAGGTTGATCGGCCCCAGGTCGAGGTGGCGGACGAGCTGGTGGATGTCGGCGGCCACCGTCCGCTTGTCGTAGCCGGTCGACGGCCGGTCGGAGTCGCCGCAGCCGCGGAGGTCGGGCGCGATGACGGTGAAATGCTCGGCCAGGGCGGGGATGACCTTGCGCCAGTAATATGAGGTCATCGGGAAGCCGTGCAGCAGGACCAGCGGCTCGCCCGCGCCGGCCCGGGTGTAGTGCAGGCGGATGCCGTTCACCTCGACGCGGTGGCGACGTCCCGGCATGGTCGATGGTGAGGTTCGCGTCACGGTTCGCCCCTTCTTCAGCAGATCGGTCGACCGCGTCGGCGCGGACTTGATCGTCCGCGGCGGTCGGTCGATACCGCATCTGGCTCTCCCGCCCCGGCGCGAACACGGGCCTCTGCCTCAACGCGATGGTGAGGAAAGGCTCATCCATGGTCCTGCCCAGCTTGCCCGCGCTCGACATCTTCCTGGCGGTCGCCAGGCACGGGAGCTTCCGGCGCGCGGCGACCGAACGCGGCGTCAGCCCGTCCGCCCTGAGCCACGCCATCCGCGGCCTGGAGGAGGCCCTCGGCGTTCGCCTCTTCAACCGGACCAACCGCAGCGTCCGCATCACCGCGGCCGGCGAGCACCTTCGGCGCAGGATTGGCCCGGCGCTGGGCGACATCGCCGAGGCGGTCCAGCAGCTCGGCCTGTACCGCGACAGGGCCGCCGGGACGCTGCGCCTCAACGTGCCCCGCAACGCCGTCGAGCTCGTCGTCAGGCCGGTGATGGCCCGGTTCCTCGCCGCCTACCCGGACGTCACGCTCGAGATCGTCAGCGACGACGGCCTGGTGGACATCGTGGCGGCGGGGTTCGATGCCGGCATCCGCGCCGGCCAGCACCTCGGCCAGGACATGATCTCGGTGCCCGTCGGTCCGCCGCTGCGCTTCGCCGTGGTCGGCGCCCCGGATTACTTGGCCGGCCGCGAGGCGCCGCGCGTCCCCCGGGACCTGCGGGCGCACGCCTGCATCGGACGTCGCTACCCCAGCGGTGCCCGCTACCCCTGGACGTTCACCAAGGGCGACGAGACGATCGAGATCGACGTGTCGGGCCCCCTGATCGCGGACGACCGGGCGATCATCGTCGCGGCGGCGCTGGAGGGCGTCGGCCTCGCCCACATCCACGAGGCCCTGGTGGCGGACCACTTGGTGCGTGGCGACCTCGTGCGCGTGCTCGGCGACTGGTGCCCGGCGCTACCGACGTTCTTCCTCTACTATCCCGGACGCCGCCAGCTACCCGCGCCGCTGCGCGCCTTCATCGAGATGGTTCGCACCCGCGAGTTTCGAGATTGTTGATCAGTTCGCGGTGAATCGGCCTGACGTTCACCGGCAGTGCCGTCACCTCTTAGCGTGGCATTTTCACCCTTTATGGAGCAGGGCATGTCCTATTGTGCGGCTGTCGGCGGCGATCCGCAGCGTCGTTAGGGGTTCCGCCCCTTGAGCGGACCGTCATTACGGTCCCAAAGGAACCGTAGTCGTAGCCCGACGCCGCTGGCGCTCCCTAGGGGA
>CAXTQM010000162.1:0-6184 GCA_964246205.1 uncultured Beijerinckiaceae bacterium
CGGCGCCGCGGGTCCCCGCGCTGACCAGCGCCCGCGCGCCGGCCGGGACGCCCTCCCCCGGGCGGCGCCGCTCCGCCGCCGCCGCCCGCGAGCTGCGCGACGAGGTCACCCGCACCGTCGCCCTGCGGCGCGCCGAGGGCAGCGTCGAGGGCGAGGACGACCTGATGGCGCTGCTGCTCGCCGCGCGCGATCCCGACGGCGGCCGGGCGTTCACCGACGAGGAGATCACCGACAACGTCGTCACCTTCGTCACCGCCGGCCACGAGACCACCTCGGTGGCGCTGACCTGGGCGCTGCACCTGCTCTCGCTCCACCCCGCCATCGCCACCGCCGTGCGCGCCGAGATCGAGGCCGTCGCCGGCGTTGCGCCGCTCGCAGCCGCGCATATCGCGCAGCTCGCCTTTACGAGGCAGGTCGTGAACGAGACGCTGCGGCTCTACCCCTCGGCCCCGATCACCTCGCGTACCACATCGAAGCCGATGGAGCTCGGCGGCGAGACCATCCCCGCCCGTTCGGTGATCATCCTGCCGATCTACGCCGTGCACCATCATCGCGGGCTTTGGGACCGGCCCGAAATTTTCGATCCAGCGCGCTTCGAGCCGGAGCGCGCCAAGGCGCGGCATCGCTACGCCTTCATGCCGTTCGGCGTCGGACCGCGCATCTGCATCGGCAGCGCCTTCGCCATGCTCGAGGCCGTCGCCATCCTCGCGGTGCTGGTCCGCGCGCTGGACTTCGCCCCCGCTGGATCGGCCCCGGCCCCGGTCGCCCGCCTGACCCTGCGGCCGAAGTCGCCGGTCATGCTGCGGGTCAGCGCCTGTCGGCGCTAGCGTCACGCTCAGCCCGCCGGCTCCAGCGTCTGCAGCTGCAGCGCGTGCAGTGCACCTCCCATGTGGGCGCCTAGAGCCTTGTAGACGAGCTGGTGCTGCCTCAGCTTGCTCAGACCGACGAACTCTCGCGAGGTGACGATGGCGGAAAAATGGTCGTCGTCGCCGGCGAGATCGATGATCTCGACTTCGGAGTCGGGGATCGAGGCCTTGATCAGACGTTCGATTTCGGCGGCGGGCATCGGCATGGGCGGTCTCCGGGCGTTCGCCGCGTCTTAGCCGAAGCCGGCGGCCGGGACGAGCCTGCCTATGCGAGCCCGCCGACCCGCGCCGTCCGTGATCGTCACACGCGCCTGCCTTGCGGCTCGCAGCCATGCCGTGTCGCCTTACGCCCACGTCGGCGAGATGGGTTACACACCCCTTCGCGAGCGCCCCGTGCCTTTCTGCGGCGCGATACGGCGTGATGCGGCGCGCCGGACGACAGCGGCATCGCCACTTGGTAGAATAACCGAACCAAAGCCGGTTCCGCCGCGCACCCCTTCCCGTGTAAAGGAGGTGCGCGTCAAAGGTAGGGCATCGCCAGCCGCACTGCGGCGTCGCGCAGCCGCACCGGCAGCGAGCGCGCCTTGAGCTCCTTGTTGGTGAGGGGCTCGCCGCGATGACTGGTCACGAAATGCTGCAGGGTCTGGGCGATGGCAGCGTCGTAGACCTCCATACAAAGCTCGAAGTTCAGCCGGAACGAGCGCATGTCCCAGTTGGTGCTGCCGATCAGCGCCCATTCGCCGTCGACCACCATGATCTTGGTGTGCCGGAACGGCGGCGGCCCAAGCCAGAGGTTGACGCCGTCCTTCAGCAGCGAGCCGATGTTCTGGCGCGCGGCCCAGTCGACGAAGCGGTGATTGCTGCGGCGCGGCATGACGACGTGGACCACCACGCCGCGCATCGCGGCAAGCGACAACGCTGTGAGTAGCCGCTCGTCGGGCAGGAAGTAGGGCGTCATGACGTAGATCGAGGCGCGCGCGCAGGCGATCGCCTGCATCACGCAGAATTCGATCTTCTCGAGATCCTGGTCCGGGCCCGAGGTGATGACGCGCGCCTTGGCCGGCCCCTTGGCGTCGAGCTGGCGGAACCAGGCCTCGCCATCGATCTCCTCCTTCATGACGAAGGCCCAATCATCGGCGAAGGCGTCGACGAGCTGGGACACCACCGGTCCCTCGACCCGGAAGTGGGTGTCCTGCACCGGCGTTTCGGGATGCAACGTCATGACGTTTTCGTCGGCGATGTTCATGCCGCCGGTGAAGCCGATGGTGCCGTCGCCCACCAGGATCTTCTTGTGCGAGCGCAGGTTGACCAGCGGCATCCGCCACGGCAGCGGCGAATGCAGGAAACGGCCGGCTGGCACGCCGCGATGCTTGAGGGCGTGATAGGCCTGGGAGAGCACCCAGTTGCCGCCGACGCCGTCGATGATGGCGCGTACGTCGACGCCGCGCGCCTTGGCCGCCGCCAGCGCCTCGATGAAACGCATGCCGTTGCTGTCGGTGCGCCAGATGAAGCTCGAGATGCCGATGCTGGTGCGTGCCTGCTCGATCGCCGCGAGCATTGCGGGATAGGCTTCGTCGCCGTCCTGGTAGATGTCGAAGCGGCAACCTGCCTCGAGCGGCCGGCGCGAGATGCGGCTGATGCCGCGCTGCAGCGCCAGCATGTCGTCGCGCAGATCCTGGTGCGCATCGGTCTTGGATCGGACGCGGGTCTTCTGCGGTCGGCGCAGCCGCTCGGCGCGGCGCCGTACGCGGTTGACGCCGAGCAGCAGGTAGAGCCCGACGCCGATGATCGGCACCAGCGCGATGAGGCCGATCCAACCCAGCGCCGAGCCGACGTCCCGCTTGCGCAGCAGCACGTGGGCGCCGGCCCAGATCGCCATCGCGAGCAGGAGGGGCGGCAGCACCGTGAAGCGCAGGTGCACGTAGAGGTCGGCGAGGGTGTGCACGTGCGAGAGCGCTCCGCCGGCGGCGCGCCGGGTGCGCTACTCAGGGCAAACGGCCGAGCTTTTCAAGGCCTGGAATTGCGCGTTTAAGGCGGGCACGCGGACGAGACCTCGGCTTTGCACATCTTCAACTCCGAATCGGTGACCCAGATCATCGCCGGCTACGGCTATTACGCGGTGTTCCTGGTGATCATGCTGGAGAGCGCTGGCGTGCCGATGCCGGGCGAGACCGTGCTTGTCAGCGCCGCGATCTACGCCGGCACGCGCCACGGGCTCGATATCGGGCTGGTGGTGCTGGCGGCGGCGGCGGCAGCGATCCTCGGGGACAATCTCGGCTTCTGGATCGGGCGGCGCTACGGTCAGGTCGTGCTGACCCGCTACGGACCCAAGGTCGGGCTCGACGAGCGCAAGCAGGCGTTGGGTCGCTACCTTTTCAGGCGTCACGGCGGGATCATCGTCTTCTTCGGGCGGTTCGTCGCCCTGCTGCGCACTTACGCGGCGCTGCTCGCTGGCGCCAACGGCTTGCGCCCACTCATCTTCCTCTGCTGGAACGCGGCCGGCGGCATCGTCTGGTCGTGCCTATTCGGCTTCGGCGGCTACCTGCTCGGCAAGGGCCTTGAGCGCATCGCCGGCCCGGTCGGCTGGGTCGCGCTGGGGCTCGCCCTGATCGGCGGCTTCCTGCTGTGGCGCTTCTACAAGCGCAACGAGGAGGCGCTGCTCGCGGCGGCCGAGCGCGATATGGCGCGCGAGGGCGGCTGAAGCTCAGGCGAAGCGGAAAGGCACGAAGTCGCGACGATCGGGATCGATGAACAGCGCACGGTCGATCGGCGGGGCGGCGCGCTGCGGGCATTCGTGGCGTTCGCACATGCGACAGCTGACGCCAATCGGCACGGGCGGCGCCTTGAGGTCGACAAGGTCGCCGTAGACCACCTCGCTGGCATGCGCCGCCTCGCAGCCGATGCCGAGCGCGTAGTGCCGCGAGGGCGAGAGATGGCTGCCGCCGGACTTCGTCACCGCGCGGGCGACGCAAAGATAACGCACGCCGTCCGGCATCTCGGCGATCTGTACCAGCGTGCGGCCGGCCGCCTCGAACGCCTCGTGGACGTTCCACAGCGGGCACGAGCCGCCAAACCGGGCGAACTGGAAGCGCGTCGAGCTGTGGCGCTTGATGATGTTGCCGGCGCGGTCGAAGCGCACGAAATAGAATGGCACGCCCTTGGCGTTGGGCTTCTGCAGCGTCGAGAAGCGGTGCCCGACCTGCTCGAACGAGGTGCCGAAGGTGAAGCACAGCCGCTCGGCGTCGTAGCGGGTCTTGCGCGCCTGCTCGAGGAAGCGATCGTAGGGCATCAGCACCGCGCCGGCGTAGTAGTTGGCGAGCGCCAGCCGGGTGATGGCCGCGGCATCTTCCGAGCGGAAGTCGGCGGAGACCACGATCCGCTCGATAGCCTCGGTCTGCTCCAGCAGGCCGATCTGCTGCGCCATGAGAAAGGTCGCGGAAGAAGGGTCGATGCCTTCGCGCAGCCACAGCACGCGGGCCTTGCGGTCGAGTTGGCGCATGAAACGCGAGTTCGGCTCGACTGACCTGAACTCGATGCGGATCTGATGGCTGGCGAAGAGGTAGTTCGCCACGGTATCGGGGCGCGCGGCGACCAAACCGAAGGTCTGCTCGGCGAGCTCCTCGGCGGCGGCGTCGAGCTCCTCGAAATAGTTGCTGCGGTAGTGCAGGAAGTCTCGGACCTGCTCGTAGGGCATCAGCACCGCCGGCGGGCGCTCCTCGTCGCCGACCGCGTAGCGTTCGTCGAGCGCATGTAGCTTCTCGTCCGTGCGGCGGAATGCGAGATGCATATTGAGGAAGGCGTGGGCAAACCAAGGGACGTTGGCGACGATGGTCTTGAGATCTTGGCCATTGGGCACAAGGCCGCTGAATACCGGGTCGGCTAGAGCCTCGCGGAGGCTGCTGACGATCTTGTCGTCGTCCTGCTGGGCGAAAGCGCCGACGTCGATCGAGAAGGTCTGAGCCAGCGCCACCATGACCTGAGCGGTGAGCGGGCGCTGGTTGTTCTCGATCTGGTTGAGGTAGCTCGCCGATATTCCGAGGCGCTCCGCGAAGGCGCCCTGGTTGAGACTGCCGGCTTCGCGGAGCTGGCGGATCTTGGGACCGACGAAAATCTTCTGACGCATGAGGAGTTGTAACATTGCAATTGGTTATTGCAAAGAATTTGCAAGCGCGCCTGAATTAGGCTGCTGCGTTATACGAAGGTCGCTACCTAACGAAAGGCATACGGGAGAAACGTCCACATGCCTTTTAAGAGCTTTGAAACCGCGACCATAGAAGTCGTCGGCAATGCTTCCTCAATCATCGTCGTCAATGCCGCCTCGCTCGTCCGTCTCGGTATCGTCAGCGCGTTGCGGATTCATGCCAGCTTCAACGGTCAGACCGTCCATCACGGTGCCCGCCTCGGCGACGTCGAAGACGCGATCCAGAACCTCGAGCATGGGCTTCTGGTGATCGACGCCAACGCCTGGACGGCGATGGAGAAAGACGCGAGCGGGCTGCGCGAGCGGATCCGTGATCGCAAGATCGCCGTGTTGCTCGTCGCCAACACCGATTCGGGCGCCCATCGCCTGCTTCAGCTTCGCGGCGTCGCCGGTGTGGTCGCGCCCGACTGCGACGCCAGCGAACTGGAACAGGCGGTCGCCGAAATCGGCGAGGGTCGCAGCTGGTTCAAGACGGAGCACCGCCTGTCGCCTTCCGGCGGCATGTCCAAGCTGTCGTGCCGTCAGGTCGAGATCCTCGAGCTGATGACCCGAGGGTTGCTGAACAAGCAGATCGCTTGGGAACTCGGCGTCACCGAGGGGACGGTCAAGAGCCACGTCTCGGCGATCCTGGAGAAGCTCGGCTGCGACCGCCGCACCCAGGCCATCGCCGCCTTTCTCCAGAGCATGGGTGTCGGCCGCCAGGCTGCTCAGGTCATGCTTCATTCTTAATCGTTCAGGCTCTTCGATGAAAGGCGCCCCCATCGGGCGCCTTTTTTTGTTCACACAGCGAATTTCGGATTGCTGTAGGCGAGCTACCGTGCCGCGCTTTCGAAGGGGATGTAGCGGTAGGTCCAGGTTTCGGTGAGCGGCTTGCCGTCGTAGCGCAGGAAGCAGCGCATCTCCACCGGCTCCGGCCCTTGCGCGTCGAGGTCGAACATCGTGCGCCAAAGGTCGTGCCCATCGGGGGAGCGATCGGTGATGAAATGCGAGGAGGTCCCGCGCGAGGCGGTGACCACCGGCTCGGGTACCTGACCTTCGTCGAGGGTCGCCAGGATCGGACCTCGGAACTCGATCAGGAACTTTCGCAGCGTCTTGGAGCGCGGGGCGCCCTGCACCG
>CAXTQM010000163.1:0-6177 GCA_964246205.1 uncultured Beijerinckiaceae bacterium
GCATATGCCGTGGGACGTCGCGCGGCTGACCGTGCTGGTCGCCGCGCTGCCGTCGGGCTTCTTCGGCATCCTGTTCGCCGTCGGCTACGGCCGACCGACCGGCGAGATCGGCTCCATCGTGCTGGCCAGCACGGCGACAAGCGCGGTCACGCTGTCGCTCGCGCTCGCCCTGCTTTTCCCGGGCTGAGCCGAAGATGACGCTTTGGTGTGACGCGGCCGATGTGTCACCATCGGTAAGGTTGTCGCGGGAGGCGGCATGAGCAGATTGGTTTGGGCGGCCCTAACGTGGATCGTGCTGGCGGGCTTCTACCTATTCCTCGCCGGCAGCGGCGGCACGGTCGAGTATATCGCCATGCTGTTCTGCTGCACGCTCGGCACGGCGCTGGCCGTCGGTGTGTCGCTCGTCGCACGCGAGCATTTCGCGCTGCGCCCGGCGCCGCGCGCGGTCCTCAAGCCGATCGCCGCGCTGCTGCCCGATTTCTTCGGCGTCGTCCGCGAACTGGTCGACGTGGCGCTGCACGGCGCCGGTCGCCATCGCGGCGATTACGTTCACCAGCCCTTCGACTTCGGCGCCAACTCGCCGCGCGAGGCGGGTCGCCGCGCGGTCACCACCATCGGCGTCTCGCTGGCGCCGCGCACCTTCGTGGTGCGCGGCGAACGGGCCGACGGCACGCTGCTGCTACACGGTTTTCCGCCGAAGCCGGTCTCGCCCGATAGGCAATGGCCGGCATGAACGCCTGGTTGGTCGCCACCATCCTGCTGCTGCCGCCGCTGCTGGTGCCCGTCTACGTCGCGTCGCGAGGGAACGCCGGCAACCGGCTCGTCGCGGTGCAGGTGGCGTCCACGCTCGTCGCGCTGATCATCGCGCTGCTGACGTTCGCCTTCGACCAGAGCTCCTTCATCGACGTCGCGCTATGCGTCACCATGCTCGCCGTGCCTGGCACCTACCTCTACACCGTCTTCCTGGAGCGGTGGCTTTGAAGGCCGTGATCGTCGACATCCTGCTGGCGCTCGCCGTGGCTTCGGCCTGGCTCGGCGCGGTCGGCTTCGCGCGGCTGCGCTCCGCGATGGACCGGCTGCATTGCGCCACTTTCGTGACGCTCGGTACCGGCCTGCCGATCATGGTCGCCGCCTTCGTCGAGGACGGGCTGGCGCAGCGCCCGTTCAAGATCCTACTGCTGTTCGCCGTCACGCTGATCGCCGGCGCCTCGATCAACCAGGCCATCGCCCGCGCGATCTTCACCCGCGACGAGCTCGGAGAGCGCATGTGAGGGTTCTGCTGCCGATCCTGCTCATCATGGTGGCGCTGGCCGGCACCGGGGTGGTGCTGTCGCGCGAGCCGCGCCGGCAGGTGCTTGCCATCGCCGCCAACGGGTTCGTGCTGGCGATCCTCTTCATGGCGCTGCAGGCGCCCGACGTCGCCTTCGCCGAGATCGCTGTGGGATCGGCCGCCACGCCGCTGCTGTTTCTGGTGGCGCTGGCCTCGATGCGCATCAAGCAAACCATGAAGGTCGAGCACGAGGAGGATTTGTGAGCCCTCGCGCCCGGCTGGTCCTGCTGATCCTCGCCTTCGTCGTGCTGGTGCCGGCCGCCTTCCGCGTCGCCGGGGCGATGCCGACCTTCGGCTCGCACCCGCTGCCCTATGGCGACGCCATCAACGCTTTGGCGCCGGTGGAGCGCCAGGTGACCAACGCCGTCACCGCGGTGAACTTCGACTATCGCGGCTTCGACACGCTTGGCGAGGAGTTCATGCTGCTCGCCGCCGTCACCGGCACGGTGGTGCTGCTGCGCGGCTCGCGCGGCGAGGAAACCTCGAGCCGGCCGGGCGAAGTGCCAGGCCGCCCGATTCCGCCGCGCACCGATGCCGCGATCCTCGTCAGCCGCGTGCTGGCGCCGCTGGTCTTCATCTTCGGTATCTACGTGTCGATCCATGCCACGACGACGCCGGGCGGCGGCTTCCAGGGCGGCGTCATCACCGCGACGTCGCTGCTGCTGGTGTTCCTCGGCGGCGGCTATGCCGGCTGGCGCAGGCTCATCAAGTCCGAGGTGCTCGACGTCTGCGAGGGCGGCGGCGCCTTGCTCTTCGCGTGCGTCGGCTTCGCCGCGCTGGTGCTCGGCCTGCCGTTCGCCTCCAACTTCCTCCCGTTCGGCACGCTGAAGAGCGCGTGGTCGGGCGGCACCATGTTCGTCGACAACATCGGCGTCGCCTTCGCCGTGTTCGGCAGCTTCGGCATCGTCTTCATTGAATTCATGGAGGAGACGCGCGCCTACAAGCCGGGTGACGACGAGCCGGGCGAGGGGGTCGTCCAATGAGCTACCTACCCTGGCTCGTCGCCGCCTGGCTGTTCGGCGTCGGCCTCTACGGCATCGTCACGAGCCGCAACTACGTGCACCTCATCGGCTGCCTCTCGGTGTGCCAGTCCGCGACCTACGTCCTGCTGCTCTCGATCGGCTACAAGTGGGACGCCGGCGCGCCGATCTTCTACGACCACCCGCCCGGCACGCCGGCCGTCGACCCCGTGGTGCAGGCGCTGGTGCTTACCGACATCGTCGTCGGAGCCACGATCTCGGCGCTTCTGCTGGCACTGACCCTGCAGATGTACAAGCGCAAGGGCACGGTCGACCCTTATCAGCTCAAACCGTTGCGCAAGTGAGGGGCTCGCGTGCTCTTCCCTCTCCCGTTCGCGGGCGACGGTGGCCCGACGAAGTCGGGGCGGATGAGCGCGTCTCCGAAAAGGGCGAGATCGTGCCGCCTGCCCAACGCGACGGCCTTTCACCCAAACGCCCTCATCCGACCCCGCTCCGCGAGGCCACCTTCTCCCGCGAGCGGTAGGAGGAAGGATCACGATGATCTCCGACACCGTCCTCCTGGCGCTGCCCGTCGCCGGCCCGTTGGCTTTCGCGGCGCTGCTGCTGATGCTCGGCCACGTCCTACCCAAGCACGCGCCCGACATCGTCGCCACCCTGGTGGCGCTGCTCGCCGGAGCCGCCTGTGCGACCCTCGCCGCGCACGCCGGCCACGGCCCGATCGTCGAATGGTTCGGCGGCTGGGTGCCGCGCCACGGCGTGACGCTCGGCATCGCCTTCGCCGCCGACCGCGCCTCCGCCACCGTCGCCACGCTGGTGTGCCTGCTGTTTGCCACGAGCTTCGTCTTCTCGTGGGGCTATTTCGAGAAGATCAGCGCGCACTTCCAAGTGCTCATGCTGCTGTTCCTCGCCGCCATGGTCGGCTTCACGCTGACCCATGACCTATTCAACCTTTTCGTCTGGTTCGAGGTGATGAGCGTCACCGCTTTCGCGCTGACCGGCTACAAGCTGGAGGGCTCCGCGATCGCCGGGGCTCTGAACTTCACCGTCACCAACTCGCTCGCCGGCTTCATGATGCTGGCGGGCATCGGGCTGATCTACTCGCGCGCCGGCGCGCTGGATTTCTCCTCGCTCGCGGTGCACGTCGCCGCCAGCCCGCACGATCCCGTCGTCGACGCCGCCTTCTGCCTCGTGGTCTGCGGCCTGCTCATCAAGGCGGCGATGGTGCCGTTCCACTTCTGGCTCAACGACGCCCACGCCGTGGCGCCCTCGCCGGTCTGCGTGATCTTCTCTGGGGCTATGGTGGCGATCGGACTCTTCGGCGTCGCCAAGCTCGTCAACTCGGTTTTCGCCGGTTACGTCGGCATCGTCGCGGCGATGCACACGATCATTCTCGGCCTCGCCTGTCTCGGCGCGTTGGTCGGCGGTTTGATGGCGCTGCAGCAGCGCCACGTGAAGCGGATGCTCGCCTTCTCGACGATCTCGCATGCCGGCATCATGCTCGCCGGCATCGCCACGCTGTCGAACGACGGCACCGCCGGCTTCCTCGGCTACATGGTCGGCCACGGGCTGGTCAAAGGCGGCCTGTTCATGGTCGCCGGCATCCTGCTCGCCACCCGCTCCTCGATCGACGAGATCAAGTTGCGGGGGCTCGGCCGCGAGGGCATCTGGCCAGCCGGCATCCTGATGGCGGCGGGTGGCCTGGTGCTCGGCGGCCTGCCGTTCGGCATCACCGACGAGGGATTCAAGCTGATCGGCTCGGGGCTGGAGAAGCACGGCACCGGCTGGGTCTTCGCCATCCTGGCGATCGGTTCCGCCCTGACCGGCGGTGCCGTGCTGCGCGCCACCGGCCGCATCTTCCTCGGTCTCGGTCCCGATCCCGGCGAGGAGGAGGGCGCGCCGACCGAGGATGAGCAGGAGCAAGCCGATCGACCGTTCTGGCTGATGGCGGCGCCGGCTGCGCTGCTCATTGCCCTCGCCTTCGTGCCGGGCGACGTCGTCCGGCACTTCGCCGAGACGGCGATCCAGCCTTTCTTTCACCCCGACGGACCGGCCTACCTCGGGCTGCAGCCGCCGCGCGTGCCGGAGGTCGTGCCTCTGCCCGCGAGCTTCACGCTGGAATGGATGGTATGGGCGGCGCTCGCCGGCTCGCTCATCGTCGCCGGCTACAGTCTTCTTCGCGACGATCTGCCCGGGCTGTTCCGCGGCACGACGCGCCGCGCGTTTGGACCTCTGTTCCGCGGCCTGGAGGCGCTGCACAGCGGCCTCATCAACGACTACGTCACTTGGATCGCAGTCGGCCTCGCCGCCGTCGTGACGGCCTTCCTAGTGTAGCGTGAAATGGCCCGCAGTCGGTCGTGGTCAGCGCTGTCGAGCGAAGCAGGCTTTAAATTGCCGACCCTCCATGCCGCTGAGCTTCGCCGCCGCGGGATCATACGACCGAGATCCCGGTCGGCGGCGACGGTATAGTGTTCGGTGCTCCTCAAGGGATGCGGCGGCGCTAATGCAGCGTGTCGCCGCGCAGCTTGGTGATCTCGTCCTTCAGGACGAGCTTGCGACGCTTGAGTTCCGCCACCTTGCCCGCGTCGGCGGCGGGATGGACGCGCTCCTTGGCGATCTCGCGCTCGAGGTTGCCGTGACGACGCTCGAGCTCGGTGAGATGGTTTTGAAGCGACATGTCTACGTCCTTCCATGGCGTTGGGACGAAGGCAGTGTGACACAGCGGCGACGGCCCGCAAGCTGTTTTCATGAACCTTTGATATGCGGGCCTGCGTGGTTTCGGGGCACTTACCCTGGCGCGGTCAAATCAACGGCCACGATGCCCGCGACCGCCGCCAGCAGCCGCTCGATGTCCTGCGGGCGCGACAGCCGGTGGTCGCCGTCCTTGATCAGCGTCAGAACCGCCGGATCGCCGGCGAGGCGCTCGACCAGCTCGGTGGCGTGACGCCAGGGCACGTCGGGATCGGCCATGCCCTGCAGGATGTGCACCGGCGCGTGGGTGCGCACCACACCGTCGAGCAGGAGGTGGCGGCGTCCGTCGGCGAAGAGCGCGCGGGTGAGCGGCACCGGCGGCCCGTATCGCGAGGGTTGCAGGTGCACGCCGGCGGTCTCGATCTCGCGGCGGGCCGCGGCGTCGAGGGAGGGCCAGATCAGGCGCTCGGTGAAATCCGGCGCTGGCGCCAGCAGCACCAGGCCGGACGGCGGCGTGCCGGCGGCGGCGAGCGCGCGGGCGGCGAGCAAAGCCAGCCAGCCGCCCATCGAGGAGCCGACCAGGATCGGGCCTCGGCCTGATGCCGTCTGGGTGGCGATCGCGGCCAGGCTGTCCTCCAGCCAGCGCGAGATCGTGCCGTCCTCGAAGCGGCCCTCGGACTCGCCGTGCCCGGAATAATCGAAGCGCAGGCAGGCCCGGCCGCGTTCGGCCGCCCAGGCGTCGAGCGCGCTGGCCTTGGTGGCGCGCATGTCGGAGCGAAACCCGCCGAGCCACACCAGCGCTGGACCGGCGCCCGCGCGGCGCCGCAGCGCGATGCGCCGACCGTCTGCGCCGACGGCGATGGAGGTCGGCGCGCATTCGGCTGCCGTTAACCTTGATGCTTCACTCTCGATCATAGACGCGACGCCGCCTTCCCCGCTTGCCCGGCTCCCTTAGCCGATCGGTGCCATGACCGACCAGGACTACGGCTTTTCCCTGCAGCGCCGCGGCGCCCATCGCCTCGCCGGACGCACCGTCCTGCAGGTCGTGGCGGCGCTTGACGACGCCGACCTCGATCGCCCCGCGGTCGACGTCGCGGCGGCGCTGGCAGAGGTCGGCGCGCGGCCGCTGGTCGCCGCACCCGCCGGCCACCTCGTCAGCGACCTCCAGGCCAAAGGCGG
>CAXTQM010000164.1:0-6126 GCA_964246205.1 uncultured Beijerinckiaceae bacterium
GCGCGACGCCGGACGACATGCCCAACCAGGCGGCGGTGGCGACGGCCCTCGACAGTCTGGCCTCGTTCGAACTCCTCGGGTTGCGCTCCGAGGGAAGCGGCTTCGCTGCCGGGCTCGCCGACCTCCTCGCGGTCGCACCGGAGCGGATACCGCTCGTCAACGAATACCCGCGCATAGTCGAACTGGGCGAGCGCCTCCGCCAGAACCATGATATCGAAGCCATCCTGGAGAAGGATCTGGAGGTATTCCATTCCCTCTCCACCGCCTTCGAGGCGGCCAATGCGTGACGCGGGCCGCCAGGGTGCCGGCGGAGGCCAAGGAGCGGGGAGACGGTTCCCATGACCGACATCCGTGATCGCGATCCCGAGATCGAGATGGTGGCGGAGGTAACGCCGATCGCGGCGCGCGCCGTGCCCGTGGAGGCGCCGCGTGCGTCCCTTGTCGGCCGCGCGCTGGCCCCGCTGCGGCGCGGCAGGAGTCGCCAGCTTGCGACGGTCCCCGTTCTTGATCGGCAGATCGTGCCGGAGACGATCGAGGAGCCGCGCAGCCGGCTGCGGCAGTTCATCCTCATGACTATTCTCGTTGTGGTCATCCTACCGACGGCGGCAGCGGGCGTCTATCTCTTTGCCTTTGCCACCGATCAATACGTCGCCGAGACGCGGTTCGCCGTGCGAAACGCCACGGCACCGTCGGGCGCCGACGGCGTGACCGGCGACGCCGGCGGCATGGGCGGCGGTGGCGCCATGTCCCTTCTGATGGGCGGTCCCAATCTCGCCGGCGAGGACGCCGGCATTATCGCCAATTACATCCACAGCCGCGCCGCGATCGAGGACATCTCGCGGCAGATCGACGTGCGGGCGATCTTCGAGCGGCCCGAGGCCGACTTCTGGGCTCGAATATCGTCGAATGCGACGGCCGAGGAACTGACGACCTACTGGAACCGGATGATCAGCGTCTACGTCGAAAGCTCGTCGGGCATCGTGCAGGTGTCGGCGAGCGCTTTCCGTCGGCAGGACGCTCTCGACCTCACCAGGGCGATCCTCGCCGCTAGCGAGAAATTGGCAAATTCGCTGAACCTGAAGATGCAGGCCGACCAGAGCCGCCTTGCCGAAGACGAGGTACGCCGCAGCGAAGGCAACGTGCGCTTTGCGCTGGCGGACCTCACCTCCTTCCGCAACTCGCAGCATCTGATCGACCCGGTCGAGTCCGCGAAATCCACCGGCAAGCTGCTGCTGCAGCTGATGGGCGACAGGATCGAGACGGAGGGCAACCTCTACGTCATGCAGCGCGCGCAGGGCCCAAACGCGCCGGGTATCGCCGGTATCAAGGCGCGCCTAGCAAGCATCAACACGCACGTCGCCGAACTGCAGAACCAGATGGCGGGCGACAAGGAAACCTCGAAGAACATGGCCGCGACCATGTCGCGGTTCGAGGAGCTTGAGCTAAAGAAAACCTTCGCCGAGAAGATGTTCGAATTCTCGCGGCAGGGATTGGAGCGCGCGCGGCTGACGGCGATCCAGCAATCGATCTACCTCGCCATCTTCGTCCCGCCGAGCCTGCCACAGGAGTTCACCTATCCGGAGCGCTTCATCGACCTGTTCCTGGTGCTGCTCGTCAGCTTCATGACGTGGGCGAGCGGTGCGGTCATTTCGGCATCGATCCTCGACCACCGCCTCTGAGCCTCCCCGTCCGCGACCGGAGAACGAGACGGCCCCTCACGCTCGTCTGCGTTGACGCCGCGGTGCCCGATGGGGCCGACTTCATCGCGACCGGGACCGAGCCTTGGCTCGCCGTCGACATGCCGTTCCTGAGCCGTCTCGCCGGATCGCTCGCGAGTTTCACCTATCGGTCTTCGCTCTGGGATCTTCCGGCGCGCCCGGTCTTCCGCTTCCTCCGGGACGGTATCGTGCTCTCCGAGGCCATCGCCCCGGCACCGCTCGAGGCGACGGCGATGTGGACTGGGCGTGTCCCGTCGGGCACCACCAACCTCCACGTCAGTCCGACGAACGTGATCGGCCGCTTCGGCTTTCGTGTGGAGGCAGTGCGCCGCCGATCCTGGGCGGCGCTGCTGGCCGAGGGTCATGGCCGGGCGCCGCGCCCGGCTCGGAGTGCCCTGCTGACGCGGCTGATCGGATGGCGGCCGGAGGCCGACAACAACCTCGCCTGGGCGATCGGCGCCCATCCTCTCACCGCCTTCCGCGCCTGGTCCGAGGTACGCCAGCGCGCGCCGGACCTCGCCGGGCTCGACCGGCCCCGCTGCGATTGGCAGGCGGCTGCGCCGATCCGCGTGGTCGTCGCGGCCGGTGGCGCCGGCACGGCCGAACTCGGCCGAACGCTCGACAGCCTGCGCCGGCAGCTGTTCTCGCGCTGGACCGCAATGGTGGTCGACGCCGCCGAGCCCAAGCCCGGCGCCGACCCACGCATCACCTACGTCCGCTCGATCGCCGAAGCCGCAGCGCTCGTAGTCTACGATGGCCATTGGTTCGGCACGATTTTCGCCGGCTCGACGCTGCGCCGCGCCGCGCTCGCGACTATCGCGGAAAGGCGCGCGCGCGACCCCGAGGCGGTGATGGTCTACGGCGACGAAGTGGTCGATGGCCGCGCGGCGCTCGCGCCGGGCTGGAGCCCGCGCCTCGCCGCCGCCCTGCCCAACCTCGGACGGGCGGTCTTCGCCTCGCCCGAGCTCTTCACTTCTTCCGAAGTTGCGGGCTTGTTACGCGGCTTGGATTGGCACCTGCCGGCAGGCATCTCGCCGCGCCCGTTGCGACGCATCCTGCTCGCTCGGCGAGGCGCCGACCCGGTTCCGGCACCACAAACGGCACGCGCAGCGTCGGGGAGAACGGCGCGCGCGGCCCTGGTCGTGCTGACGCGCGATCAGCCTGCGCTGCTGCAGCGGCTGATCGCCAGCATCCGCGCGAAATCGGCGCCCGGCAGCTACCAGCTCGTCGTGGTCGACAACGGCGAGGCCGACGGCCGGGCCGCCGCCATACTCGCCGGCCTCGCTGCGGCGCCGGATGCGACGGTGCTGCGGCGGCCCGGCCCTTTCAACTTCTCGGCTCTGTGCAACGAGGCTGCGGCTCGCACCGACGAAGAGGTGCTGGTCTTCCTCAACGACGACATGGAGGTGCTGAGCGAGAGCTGGCTCGAGCGGCTCGTCGCACGGGCGCTGGAGCCGGACGTCGGCGCCGTCGGCGGCAAGCTCACCTATCCCGACGGCCGCCTTCAGCACGTCGGCGTGCTCGCCGGCATGGGCGGCAGCGCGGGCCATTTCGGTGCCCCGGCGCCGGGCGACGATCCCGGTTGGGCCGGCCGCAACCGCGTCCTGCACGAAGTCTCGGCGGTCACAGGGGCGTGCCTCGCCGTGGCGCGGGAAAAATTCGAGGCGGTCGGAGGGTTCGACGCCGTCCATTTGCCGATCGAACTCTCCGACATCGACCTATGCTTCAAGCTGAACGCGCACGGCTGGCAGACGCTGATCGATCCCGCCGTGCATCTCATGCACGAGGAAAGTTTCAGCCGCGGCGGCGCCACCTTCCGACGTTTGAGCAAGTATGGCGACCAGCGCGCGATCTTCCTCGAGCGCTGGCGCCACGTGCTGCGCGACGACCCGGTTTTCCACCCGGCGCTGAGCCTGTACAGCTGGTGCGCGGCGCTCGGCTGAGGCGCAGCGGAGACCGTGCGTGCAGATCGCGACCTGGAACATCAACTCGGTGCGCATGCGCCTCGACAACCTGCTGCGCTACCTGCGCGAAGTGTCGCCCGACGTGCTCTGCCTGCAGGAGATCAAGTGCACGGACGAGCAGTTCCCGCAACTCGAGATTGCGGCCGCCGGCTACAACGTCGCCGTGCACGGGCAGAAGAGCTGGAACGGCGTCGCGATCCTTTCCAAGCGCCCGATGGAGCCGATGCCGCGGCTGCCGGGCGACGACGCGGACGCACAATCGCGCTACATCGAGGCCGTGATCACGACGGACGGTGCGCCGGTGCGGGTGTGCTGCCTCTACCTGCCCAACGGCAACCCGCCCGACACCGACAAGTACGGCTACAAGCTCGCTTGGATGGACCGGCTTCACGCGCGCGCCCGCGCCCTGCTCACTCACGAGGAGCCGCTGGTGATGGCCGGCGACTACAACGTGATCCCTGGTCCTGACGACGTCTACGAGGCGTCCAATTGGGTCGGCGACGCGCTTTACCTGCCGCAAACCCGCGAGCGCTATCGCGCGCTGCTCAACCTCGGCCTCACCGACGCGCTGCGCGCCACCACGGATGAGGCCGAGCTCTACACGTTCTGGGACTACCAGGCCGGTGCCTGGCAGCGGAACAAGGGCATCCGCATCGACCACCTGCTGCTCTCGCCGCAGGCCGCCGATCGCCTTGTCGGCGTCACCATCGACAAGGACCGCCGCGCCGAGGACAAGCCGTCGGACCACGTGCCGATCAGGGTCGAACTGGCGTTGTGAGCGGGCCTCGCCTGCCGCGGGCGCGCAGTCCGCCGCTCAAGGCATGAAGCAGGATCGGTTTTCGGAGACAGGAGGTTCGCGTCACGGCTTTCTCCTCGGCGGATCCGGAGAAAGCCGTCGCGACCAGTCGCCATCCTTCTTGCCTAGATCGCCGGCCCCCTGAGGGCCGCTGCCAGCGCCATCGTAGCGGCGGGATTGCGCTCCTTGGCGCCGGCAATCATGTAGACGAAACAGTCACGCGGCACCTCGGCAGGAGCCTCGCCCAGCAGCGGCAAGCCCGGTGCCGTCGCGCCCTTTGCCAAAGCCAGGCAGCGCCCGCGCCAAGTCGCGATCGTTGCGGCGTCGTAGCCGGCGGGCTCGTCGGCCATCGTGGTCTGCAGGCGCAGGTAGCAGAAGTCGGCGGTCGGATCGGCGATCAGCGGGTAGTCGTCGGACTCGGCCAGAACAATGGCGACGCCGAAGCGCCGCGCAAGGGCGACGAATTCGGGAACGACGAAGCTCGTATGTCGGGCCTCGATGACGTGGCGCAACGCGACGCCGTCCCGCGCCTTGGGCAGCAAACCGAAGAAGCCCTCGATCTCGGCCGCCACGAACTTCTTGGTGCCGGCGAGCTGCCAGAGGATGGGGCCGAGCTTGGACCCCATCTCCGTCAGGCCGCTGCCGAGAAATCGCTCGATCGACTCGGCACCGTCAGCCAGGTCCTTGCGGTTGACGCAGTAGCGGTTGGCCTTGACCGCGAACACGAAGACGTCCGGCGTCGCTTCGGCCCATTTGCGGAAGGTAGCCGGCGTCTGCGTGCGGTAGAACGTGCCGTTGATCTCGATCGTGCCGAGCTGCCGGCTGGCGTGGTGCAGCTCCTTGGTCTTGGCGAGACCTTCGGGGAAGAAGCTGCCGCGCCAGGGCTCGTAGACCCAGCCGCCGACGCCGCAGCGTACCTCACCCGGCATCGTCATACCTCTGCATCACCGGCACCGTGGCGCCGGAACACGCTTGACAAGCTCTCACTCTCGCCTGGTATTTCCGTCATGACAGAAATATCAGATGCGTCAGGCAAGCTGCCGTCGTCCATCGAGCGATTTGTGCTCCAGTGGGGCGCCCTTGGCAACGCCTGGGGCGTGAATCGCTCCGTCAGCCAGATTCATGCGCTGCTGTACATCTCCGAACGACCGCTGACCGCCGAAGAGATCGCCGAGACACTCGGCGTAGCCCGCTCCAACGTGTCCAACTCGCTCAAGGAGCTGACCGGCTGGGGGCTGGTGCGGCGCGCCCCGGTCAAGGCCGACCGGCGCGATTATTTTGACGCCGAGACCGACATTTGGGAGATCGCCTCCCTCATCGCCGCCGGGCGCAAGCAGCGCGAGATCGACCCGGCGCTGGCCCAGCTCCGGGCCAGCGTCGCCGAGGCCGATGCCGACCCGGCGGTGAACCCCGTCGCGCGCGGGCGGCTGAAGGCGATGCTGACCTTCACCGAAACGCTGTCGCGCTGGCACGGCCAGATGGCCGGGGTGCCCAAGAGCAAGCTCGCCGGGCTGATCAACCATGGTGCCAAGATCATCAAGTTCCAGCCACTCGGCAAATCCTGAGGCTCGCACCCCGAGACGTCACGATGACCCAACGCTATCGCGCACACGCCTTCTTCCCCGACGCCGCAGGCGCACGCCATCGT
>CAXTQM010000165.1:0-6124 GCA_964246205.1 uncultured Beijerinckiaceae bacterium
TGACGTGAAGGGCATGGAGACCGCCAAGCGCGCGCTCGAGATCGCCGCCGCCGGCGGGCACGCCCTGCTGTTCAACGGCCCGCCCGGCGCCGGCAAATCGATGCTGGCGGCGCGGCTGCCCTCGATCCTGCCGCCGCTGACGCCAACCGAGCTGCTTGAAGTGTCGCTGGTGCACTCAATCGCCGGGCAGCTGGCGGGCGGTGAGCTGACCGACCTCCTCCCGTGCCGCCCCCCGCAGGATTCGTGCACGCTGGCGGCCATAGTCGGCGTCGGCACCGGAGCGCGGCCGGGCGAGATCTCGCTGGCGCACCACGGCGTGCTGTTCCTCGACGAATTGCCGGAGTTCCAGCCCAACGTGCTCGACTCGCTGCGCCAGCCGCTGGAAACCGGCGAGGTGATGGTGGCGCGCGCCAACCATCGGGTAACCTATCCCGCCCGCTTCCAGCTCGTCGCGGCGATGAACCCGTGCCGCTGCGGCCACGCCATCGATCCGGGCTACGCCTGCCACCGCCAGCCCAACGCGCGCTGCGTCGCGCAATACACCTCGCGCCTGTCGGGCCCGCTGCTCGACCGCATCGACATGCACGTCGAGGTCCCGGCGGTCTCAGCGGCCGACCTGATGCTGCCGCCCCCTGCCGAGGGCTCGGCCGAGGTCGCGGCGCGGGTGGCCGCAGCCCGCGCACGGCAGGTCACGCGCTACAATGCGATGGGCCGCCCCGACATCCGCTGCAACGCCGCCACCACGGCCTCGATCATCGAGGAAGTGGCGCGCCCCGACGCCGCCGGGCAGAAGCTGGTGCGCGACGCCTCCGAGCGCCTCCAGCTTTCCGCCCGCGGCTTCCACCGCGTGCTGAAGCTGGCGAGGACGCTCGCGGATCTCGACGCGGTGGAGGTGGTCGGGGCGCACCACCTCGCCGAGGCGCTCTCGTATCGCGCCGATGCGGGCGGACGGCAGCGCGCGGCGTGATTTATGCCTTCGGCGGAGACACAGAGCGTGCTTCGGGAGCGGACATGTCCAGGATTTTAGCGGTCGTTGCCGGCGTTGCTGATGGCGTCGATGTGTCCTGCGCAGGCTTATCAAGGCGAGGGCTACATCGGCGAGGGGATCCAGGGTCGTCCCCACGGCGGCCGAAAGGCGGCGATCCGGAACTATTACTATCGCCACGGTCTCGGCTACCACCTCCATCCGAGGCACTATAGCCGCTGACGAAAACAAGCCGGATGGAGGCTCTACGGCTACGATCGCGATGGTGCAACGCGGAAGCGAGCGGCTTGATAGCGATGTTAGACCAGGCGCATGTCGCCATATAGGTCATCGATGCAATCTATCTTTGACGATGCTGCAAAGCTTCCGCTGAGAGACGCGGCATACATCTTATGGAAGAAAAAATATGCGATCGACAGATGCGAGTTAGAGGATCGACCGCCAGTAGTTGCCTCTCCTAAAAAAGAGGAACGCGCCGTTATCTTTAAAAAGTCAATACGAGAGGCTTTAGCCAACGTTTTGTTCGAGCGAGACAATGCGCATAAAGGCGTTACCTTGCATCGGCTCCGTCGTCTTCACCCAAACCTTCCACAACAGACGCTCGAAGCTGCGGTCATCGAAGCCGTACAGTTCGACAAGGATTGTTTGAAACATTTCTCCAACAAATGTTCCAACACCAAGAAGGAGGCCCCGATCGCCGTTCAAAAAGCCAGACTTGCTAATCCCCGCTTTGAGCAATCTACTTATGATGCAGCCGAACACGACCTGATGTTTAGCATGCGTTGAGACTTCAAAAAAATTCTTACGTCCCAAACAGGGGTGGCGTCGACTTTAAACTACAGCGCCACCCCCAACCGCCCCGCCAAATCCTGCACGAACTGCCATGCCGTGCGCCCGGAGCGATTGGCCCGGGTCGCCGCCCACTCCAAGGCCTCCGAGCGCAGCGTCTCCGCCTCCACGGCCAGCTTGAAATGCGCGGCGTAGCCCTCCACCATGGCGAGGTACTCCTCCTGCGAGCACTTGTGGAAGCCGAGCCACAGGCCGAAGCGGTCGGACAGCGAGACCTTCTCCTCGACTGCCTCGCCGGGGTTGATGGCGGTGGCGCGCTCGTTGTCCAGCATGTCGCGCGGCATCATATGGCGGCGGTTGGAGGTGGCGTAGAACAGCACATTGGCCGGGCGTCCCTCCAACCCGCCGTCGAGCACCGCCTTCAGCGACTTGTAGCTGGTATCGTCGAAGTCGAAGGAGAGGTCGTCGCAGAACACCAGGAAGTGGTGTGGCGTGCCGCGCGTCAGCGCCAGCAGGCGCGGCAGGCTGTCGATGTCCTCGCGCTGGATCTCGACGAGCTTGAGCGGGTGCGTGGCGTTGATCTCGGCATGCGCCGCCTTCACCAGCGAGGACTTGCCCATGCCGCGCGCGCCCCACAGCAGCACGTTGTTGGCCGGCAGGCCGCGGGCGAAGCGCGAGGTATTGTCGACGAGGATGTCGCGGACGCGGTCGATGCCCTGCAGCAGCGAGATCGCGACGCGGCTGACCTCGGGCACGGGCGTCAACGTGGCGTCCTCGCCGCGCCAGACGAAGGCGTCGGCAGCGCCAAATTCAGGCACGGGCGCGGGGTGCGGCGCCATGCGCTCCAGCGCGTCGGCGATGCGGCGAAGCTCGTGGATCGTGTCCGTGGGGAGGTCGCTCTTCGTCATGGCGCCGGTCTACGCCAGCGCGGTCTGCTCCGGAAGCTGGCTTGGCATGTCCACGTCGCGCGCCACCTGCCCGGTCGAGACAGCCGCGGAGACGAAGACATGGACGCGAAGGTGTTCGAATGGATCGAGTTCGATCTGCCACCCGGCACCACGCGCGCCGAGGCGCTGGCACTCTACCGCGAAACTGCGAGCGGCTGGGCCGCAAACCCGGACCTCGTCGGCAAGTCCTACACGTTCGACGAAGCGACCGGCACCGGCGGTGGGCTCTACGTCTGGCGCTCGCGCGAGGCGGCGGCGCGCTGGCATTGCGAGGAGTACCGCGCCATGATCCGCACCCGCTACGGCAGCGAACCCCGCATTCGGCTCGCCGACGCGGTGCTGGAGGTGGCCGACGGCAAGGTGCTGGACGAACGGTAGCCGCCGGACTTAAGCCTTGATGGGCGCCGCGACCGCTGCCGCCAGATCAGTCGCCGTCGCGCGAAGCTCGCGCGACAGCCGCTGGACGTTCTGGTCGTTGGAGGCGCTCTTGATCGCGTCGGCGAGTGCGAGGACGAGGACCTCCGTGCGCCGGGACGGATCGCGCTCCTCCGCAACCCGCCGCCTAACCTGATCGATCGCGCTCATGGCTAGCGCCGCGCTCAATGCAGGCTGACCATGTGCAGCTCGTTCTGCATGGCGTTGGCGACGGCGGCGTCACGCGAATCCGTGAGGATCAGCGGGCGCCCATTGGCGCCGAGCAGGGCAAACAGCTGCATGCCGGGCTCGACGTCCGGGATTTCGGGAAACATGTTGCCGACGTCCTCGGAGCGGATCGGCTTGACATAGGCGATGAGGCCCTCGCCGAGCCGCGCCAGCTGGTCTTGCGTCAGGATCGGCATGGCCGTCTCGCTCCCTGCGGACTTGGACTTGCTCACGTTCAACATAGCGTCACCTTTCCTGCGGTCCCGTAAAGGCCCCGCGCCTGTGCCGACCTCAGTCGCGCACGTTGATGTCGATCAGCTGTCCCCTGCGCTGCGGCTCGGGACGGTGGAGATCAACGGAGAGAAGGCCATTGACGAGGTCGGCGCCGGCCACCTGCATGCCGTCGGCGAGCAGAAAGGCGCGCTGGAACTGCCGCGCCGCAATGCCGCGATGCAGGTACACCCGCTCCCGCTCGTCCACCTGCCGACCCCTGATCACAAGCTGCCCGTCCTCCACCGCCACCTCGAGTTGGTCGCGGGTGAAACCGGCGACGGCCAGAGTGATGCGCAGGAGTTCGGGCTTGTCTGCGCCAGGTGCTACCCGCTCGATATTGTAAGGCGGGTAGCCGTCCGACGAGGATCGGGTGACGCGCTCAATGGCACGTTCGATCTCGTCGAACCCGAGCAGGAACGGGGAATTCAGGGTCGGCATGCGTGACATCACACGAACCTTCGAAGCCTCGCGGCCTTCGTTTCGCGGAGCCCTGTCAGGCACTCCGACGGCTCGCGCCGCCGATGGAATATGGATTTATTTACTGCCCGTTCAAGCGGCCAAGGCGCCGCGCTAGCGCCTTGCATCGGCGGCTTGCGAGCCGGCAATCCGGCATCAGATGGCAGAGAGAAGCGGCGGTGCGCTTTAAGCGGCGACGAGGCGGCGCATCGGCTTTTCGGCCGGCGTCTTGGTCGCCTTGGCGAGCCGGCGCTTCAGCGAGGCGTACAGCAGGCGCATCTCTTCGGCGGCCTTGCCCTCGGGCTCGAGCTCGGTCGGGCCCATGCCCTCGCGAGCGGCCTCCTGGAAGGCAACGCGCGAGGCGACCAGCGGGCGCAGCAGGCCGCCCATGCTCTCGAGCGCGGCGGCGCCGTCGGTGACGCGCTGGCTCTCCTGCATCGGCGGGCACTGGTTGAGGACGAAGGCGAAATCCTTGCTGAGCGTCTTGAGCTTGCCGCGGGTGACCTCGCTCGACCAGATGTCGAAGATCGCGGGGCGGGCAGGGATGAGGCAAAGGTCGGCGGCGCGCATCGCGGCATCGGCGGCGGGCGTGTCGGTCGCCGGCGTATCGATGATCACCATCGTCACCTTGCTTTTCTCCAGCGCCACCAGCGCGTCGGGCAGCTTGGCGGCCGAGAGGGTCTCGCAGGGCATGGTCTTGTCGCCGCGGCGGTGCGCCCACTTGGTGAGCGACTTCTGCGGATCCATGTCGATGAGGAACACGCGCTCGCCCGCGGCCTGCGCGCAGACCGCGAGGCAGGCCGCCAGCGTGCTCTTGCCCGAGCCGCCCTTCTGCGTCACCAGCGCCACAGTCCGCATCGTCCCGCCCCCGAATGTACGCCTCGCCCCAAGGTGCCTTAAAGATCGTTAACGAAGGGTTTAGAGGCGCGCCGTCGATGGTCGGTCGGCGACCTCACGCCCAACGCGCCAGCATCTTCACCAGGCGCTTGGTGAACGCCGTGTAGGGCGGGTTGAGCATGCCGGCCGAGGACATGCGGCGCGACTGGTAGAACACCGGCTTCTCCTTCGACAGCTGCCGGAAGCCGTACTCGCCGTGGTAGTGCCCCATGCCGGATGGGCCGACGCCGCCGAAGGGCAGCCCCTCCTGGACGACGTGCATCATGGTCTCGTTGATCGAGACGCCGCCAGCGATCGTCTCGTTCAGCACCTTGTCGCGGGCGGCATCTTCGGTGCCGAACCAGTACAGCGAGAGCGGCCGCGGTCGCGCGGCAACGAAGCCGATGGCATCCTCGATCCGGTCGTAGGTGAGGATCGGAAGCACCGGCCCGAAGATCTCCTCCTGCATGACCGCCATGTCGTCGGTGACGTTGAGCAGCAAGGTCGGGACAATCGTGCGCGCATTGCCACCGACAGCCGAGCCGATCTCGATCGCGCGGGCGCCCTGCGCCTTGGCATCATCGACCAGCCCGGTGACACGCGCGAAATGAGTGTCGTTGATGATGCTGGTGTAGTCGGGATTGGCGGCGATCGTCGGATATTGCTTGGTGACTGCCTTTTGCAGCGACGCCACGAAGGGCTCGAGCATCGGTCGCGGCACCAGGGCGTAGTCCGGCGCGATGCAGGTCTGGCCGGCGTTGAACAGCTTTCCGAAGGCAACGCGGTCGGCTGTCATCGCCAAGTCGGCCGAGGCATCGACGATCACCGGCGACTTGCCGCCGAGCTCCAGCGTCACCGGTGTCAGGTTCTTCGCCGCCGCCTCGGCCACCAGGCGGCCGGTGCGGGTCGAGCCGGTGAAGATCAGATGGTCGAACGGCAGCGCGGCGAAGGCCTGTCCGACAGCCGGACCGCCGGTGACGACGCAGACTTCGTCCTCGGCGAAGGTTGCGGCGATCGCCTGCTTCAGCGCCTCGGCGAACAGCGGCGTCAGTTCGGACGGCTTCAGCATGGCCCGGTTGCCGGCGGCGAGCGCGCCGACCAGAGGCGACAGGGTCAGCTGCAAGGGATAGTTCCAGGCACCGATGATGCCGACCAC
>CAXTQM010000166.1:0-6117 GCA_964246205.1 uncultured Beijerinckiaceae bacterium
CGCCGATCGCGCGGCGCGGGCGACCCTGGAGGGCATGGCCGCCGCGCGCGAGGCCAAGGCGCGTTGCGAGGCGCGGGCGGAGGCCGCGGCGCAACGCGTCGAGACCGTCGCTCGGAGCGTCGCCGCCGAGCTCGAATGCGAGCCCGCCGGGTTGGCGGCGCTGGCCGGCGTGCCGCCGCATGGAGAGCGTCCGCCGACGGCGGTCGTGGCTGTGCGGCTGGAGGCGCTCAAGGCGGATCGCGACCGGCTCGGCGCGGTCAACCTGCGCGCCGACGAGGAGCTCGCCGCCATCGAAGGCCAGGCCGACGCGCTGGCCAAGGAGAAGGCCGACCTCGCCGAGGCGATCCGCCGGCTGCGCCAAGCCATCGCCAGTCTGAACCGGGAGGGCCGCGAGCGGCTGCTCGGCGCCTTCGACACGGTCAACGGCCACTTCAAGGACCTCTTCACCGGCCTCTTCGGCGGCGGCGAGGCCGAGCTGCAGCTGGTCGAATCCGAAGACCCGCTGGAGGCCGGCCTCGAGATACTGGCTCGGCCGCCGGGCAAGCGGCCGCAGGTCATGAGCCTGCTGTCGGGCGGGGAGCAGGCGCTGACCGCGATCTCGCTGATCTTCGCGGTGTTCCTGACCAACCCGTCGCCCATCTGCGTGCTCGACGAGGTCGACGCGCCGCTCGACGACGCCAACGTCGAGCGCTTCTGCGACCTGGTCGACGCGATGCGCGGCAAGACCGACACGCGCTTCATCGCCATTACCCATAACCCGATCACCATGGCGCGGATGGACCGACTCTACGGCGTCACTCAGGCCGAGCGCGGCATCTCGACCCTCGTCAGCGTCGACCTCGCCGAGGCGGAAGGGCTGCTCGAGGCATCGTGAGCCGAGGCTACACGAACCCCGGATCGATGCCCGCGCCGCGTTCCAGCCAGCCCGGCACCGGCAGGTTCTTGCCGCGCAGGAAGGCCGGATTGAACAGCTTGGATTGGTAGCGCGAACCGGAATCGCAGAGGATCGTCACCACCGTATGGCCCGGGCCCAGCTCGCGCGCGAGGTGCATCGCGCCGGCGACGTTGATGCCGGAGGAGCCGCCGAGGAGCAGCCCCTCGTGCTCGGCGAGGTCGAAGACGATCGGCAGCGCCTCCTCGTCGGAGATGCGGAAGGCACAGTCGATCGGCGCGCCCTCGAGGTTGGCCGTCACCCTGCCCTGCCCGATGCCTTCGGTGATCGAGTTGCCCTCGCTCTTCAGCTCGCCGTGCTCGACCCAGTCGTAGAGCGCCGAGCCGAGCGGATCGGTCAGCGCGATGCGGATCGCCGGATTCTTGGCCTTGAGCGCGTCGGCGACGCCGGCGAGCGTGCCGCCGGTGCCCACCGCGCAGGTGAAGCCGTCGACGGTGCCGCCGGTCTGCTCCCAGATCTCTTGGCCCGTCGTGGCGGCGTGGCCGGCGCGGTTGGCTTTGTTGTCGAACTGGTTGGCCCAGATCGCGCCCTGCGGCAGCTCGGCGGCGAGGCGCTCGGCGAGGCGGCCGGAAAGCTTCACGTAATTGTTGGGGTTCTTATAGGGCACCGCCGGCACCTCGATCAGCTCCGCGCCCTGCAGGCGCAGCATGTCCTTCTTCTCCTGGCTCTGGGTCTCGGGAATGACGATCACGGTGCGGAAGCCGAGCGCATTGGCGACAAGCGTCAGCCCGATGCCGGTGTTGCCGGCGGTGCCCTCGACGACCGTGCCGCCTGGCTTGAGCGCGCCGCGGGCCACCGCATCCTCGATGATGAACAGGCCGGCGCGATCCTTGACCGAGCCGCCGGGGTTCATGAACTCGGCCTTGCCCAGGATGGTGCAGCCGGTCGCTTCCGACGCGTGGCGCAGCTTGATCAGCGGCGTATGGCCGATGGCTTCGAGGACGGAGGGCTTGGGCGACATGACGCTTTCTTGGCAAGGGCGAGCCTGACATATACCGAAAGCGCGGAACGTGCGTTCCGAAAGCATGACGGCGCGGAGGCAAACGTTTCCACTTATCGCGCCAAGCCGACCGATGGCGTTGCCTGGATCACCGGCGCCAGCGCGGGCATCGGACGCGCCCTGGCGCTCCGGCTGGCGGCCGACGGCTGGCACGTCGCCGTCACGGCTCGGCGTGCTGACGCGCTCGACGCGCTCGCGGGTGGGAGCCTCGGGAGGATAACGGCCTATCCCGGCGATGTGACCGATATGGCGGCGATGGCCGACATCGTTGCGGCGATCGAGGAACGCGAGGGTCCCATCGCGCTCGCCGTTCTCAACGCCGGCGTCTATCATCTCGCGGAGCGAGAGCGTTTCGATGCTTCGCTGGCCTGGCGCACGATCGAAACCAATCTCGGCGGTGTCGTGCGCTGCCTCGACCCGTTGTTGGCCGCCATGCTGCCGCGCCGGCGCGGGCAGGTCGCGCTGGTTGCCTCGCTCGCCGGCTACGGCGGCATCCCCGGGTCGGTCGCCTACGGCGCCGGCAAGGCGGCGGTCATCACGATGGCGGAAGCGCTGCGCCTCACCTACGCCCGCGACGGCCTGACGATCCAGGTCGTCAATCCGGGCTTCGTGCGCACGGCGATGACGGCGGCCAACGACTACTCCATGCCGTTCATGATGAGCGCGGAGGCGGCGGCGGCCCGGATCGCGACGGGTCTGCGCCGTGGTGGCTTCGAGATCGCCTTTCCACGTCGCTTGGCCTGGGCGGCCAAGGCGGCGGGTCTGCTGCCTTACCCACTCTGGCTGGCGCTGATAGAGCGCGCCACGCGCCGTGCAAGGCGATGAAAGCAGAAAGGCGGACCGCAAGACCCGCCTTTCGTGTGCCGGTCAGGTGCGAAGCTACGCGGCGGCCTTCGCGTGCTCCTCGGTGGGCACCGAGGCGATCGTCTTCAGGATCTGCGAGGCGATCTGGTAGGGGTCCCCTTCGGAGTTCGGGCGGCGATCCTCCAGGTAACCCTTGTAGTCGTTCTTGACGAAAGAGTGGGGCACGCGGATCGAGGCGCCGCGGTCGGCCACGCCCCAGCTGAACTCGTGGATCGAGGCGGTCTCGTGCTTGCCGGTGAGGCGCATCTCGTTGTGCGGGCCGTAGACGGCGATGTGATCCTCCCGCGCATCCTCGAACGCCTTCATGAGCTTCATGAAGTAGTCCTTGCCGCCAACGGTGCGCAGGTACTCGGTCGAGAAGTTGGCGTGCATGCCCGAGCCGTTCCAGTCGGTGTCGCCGAGCGGCTTGCAATGGTACTCGATGTCGATGCCGTATTTCTCGCACAGGCGCTGCATGAGGTAGCGGGCGACCCACATCTCGTCGGCGGCTCGCTTCGAGCCCTTGCCGAAGATTTGGTATTCCCACTGGCCCTTGGCCACTTCGGCGTTGATGCCCTCGTGGTTGATGCCGGCGTCAAGGCAAAGATCGAGGTGCTCCTCGACGATTTCGCGCGCGATGTCGCCGACGTTCGAGAAGCCGACTCCCGTGTAGTATTTGCCCTGCGGCGCGGGGTAGCCGGTCTCGGGAAAGCCGAGCGGACGTCCTTCCTTGTAGAAGAAATATTCCTGCTCGAAGCCGAACCAGGCGCCGTCGTCGTCGAGGATCGTCGCGCGTTTGTTGGTCGGATGTGGCGTCGTGTGGTCCGGCATCATGACCTCGCACATGACGAGGATGCCGTTCTTGCGCGTCGAATCGGGAAAGTGGCGGACCGGCTTCAGGAAGCAATCGGAGCTGCCGCCTTCCGCCTGCTTGGTGGAGGAGCCGTCGAAGCCCCAACCCGGGAGCTGCTCGAGAGTGGGAAAGGTGTCGAACTCCTTGATTTGCGTCTTGCCGCGAAGGTTCGGCGTCGGCTCGTAGCCGTCCAGCCAGAGGTATTCGAGCTTGTATTTAGTCATCCACTTCCTCGCGCGACCGCCCTGCATAACTTTCGTGGACTCTGCGGCGGCGAACCGACGCGAGCACGCCACGCGTTAGCAGCAACTATGCCACGGAGGCGCAACGCTTGGGTGGCAAGCGGGGCGCCGCGGGTCTATCAAGCGGCGCCTCACGACGCTTTCCCGGAGCCTTTCGCCCATGAAGACCGCCGCCGACGTCCTACGCTCCATCAAGGACAATGATATCAAGTACGTCGACCTGCGTTTCACCGACGTGCGGGGCAAGTGGCAGCACGTCACGCTCGACCAGACCATGGTGGATGAGGAGCTCTTCTCCGACGGCACGATGTTCGACGGCTCCTCGATCGCCGGCTGGAAGGCGATCAACGAGTCCGACATGACGCTGATGCCCGATCCGACCACGGCGGCGATGGACCCGTTCTTCGCGGCGCCGACGATGTCGGTGGTGTGCGACGTGCTGGAGCCCTCGACCGGCGAGCCCTACGAGCGTGACCCGCGCGGCATGGCACGCAAGGCCGAGGCCTACGCCGCCGCGACCGGCATCGGCGACACCGTTTATTTCGGCCCCGAGGCCGAGTTCTTCGTGTTCGACGACGTGCGCTTCTCGACCGATCCCTACAACACCGGCTTCGTGCTCGACTCGACCGAGTTCCCGTCGAACTCGGACACGCCCTACGAGGGCGGCAACCTCGGCCACCGCATCCGCACCAAAGGCGGCTACTTTCCAGTGCCGCCGATGGATTCGGCGCAGGACATGCGCGGCGAGATGCTGGCGGCGATGGCGGCGATGGGCGCCAAGGTCGAGAAGCACCATCACGAGGTGGCCTCGGCCCAGCATGAGCTCGGCCTCAAGTTCGGGCCGCTGACGCAGATGGCCGACCACATGCAGGTCTACAAATACTGCATCCACCAGGTGGCGCAGAGCTACGGCAAGACCGCGACCTTCATGCCCAAGCCCGTGTTCGGCGACAACGGCTCGGGCATGCACGTCCACCAGTCGATCTGGAAGGGCGGCAAGCCGCTGTTCGCCGGCGACAAGTACGCCGATCTCAGCCAGGAGTGCCTGTGGTACATCGGCGGCATCATCCGCCACGCCAAGGCGCTGAACGCCTTCACCAACCCGTCGACTAACTCCTACAAGCGCCTGGTACCGGGCTACGAGGCGCCGGTGCTGCTGGCGTACTCCTCGCGCAACCGCTCGGCCTCTTGCCGCATCCCCTACACTTCGAACCCCAAGGCCAAGCGGCTCGAGGTGCGCTTTCCCGATCCGATCGCCAATCCCTATCTCGCCTTCACGGCGATGCTGATGGCCGGGCTCGACGGCATCAAGAACAAGATCGATCCCGGCGCGCCGATGGACAAGGACCTCTACGACCTGCCCAAGCACGAGCTGGCCTCGATCCCGACGGTCTGCGGCTCGCTGCGCGAGGCGCTGGCCAGCCTGGAGGCCGACCACGCCTTCCTGACCGCCGGCGGCGTGTTCACGCCGGCCTTCATCGAGAGCTACATAGCTTTGAAGTTCCCGGACGTGCTCAGGGTCGAGATGACACCGCATCCTGTCGAGTACGAGATGTACTATTCCTACTGAAGCGTTGCCGTTCGCTTGGGCGCTGCTGCCTACTTCGTAGGCAGAAGTGGCCCGGTCACGCGGGCTGCCTGGCGGCGCGATCCTGCCGCCGCATGGCCGAGAGGCGCCTCCTTCGCTGCGGTGAGCATCTGCTCGTAGACCGCCGTGATGCGCTCGACATGGAGGTCGAGGGTCGGTGGACGCCTCCAGAACGCGGCGTAGGCGGCCTGCGACATGGCGGCGACGCGGGCATCGTCGCGCATAACCTCTAGCGAGCGGGCGAGGTCGGCGACGTCCTGGCTTTTGAACCACAAGCCCGTCACGCCGTTCTCGACCTCCTCGCGGCCGGCGCAGGCGTCGCTGACGATCACCGGCACGCCAAGGCCCTTTGCCTCCAGCACGGTCAGCGGCTGGCCCTCGTACCAAAGCGAGGGGAACACCAGCGCGCGGGCGGCGCGCATGGCCTTCTGCACCCCGGCGGGTTCCTGCCAGCCGAGCAGCCGAGCCTGCGGGAAGCGCGCCGCGATTTCTCCGGCGATCGGCCCGTCGCCGACGAAGGTCGGCCGCAGGCCGGCGCGCTGCGCCGCCTCGGCATAGACGAAGGCGCCCCTTCTCCGGCGATAGCCGGCCGACGAAGATGATCTCGCCGGAGGCCGGATCGCTCTTGGGGCCGAGGTC
>CAXTQM010000167.1:0-6101 GCA_964246205.1 uncultured Beijerinckiaceae bacterium
GCCCTTGCCCGAGCGCCGCGCGAAGAAAAGTTTGCCGATGCGGTCCTCCAGCGAGTGGAAGGTCACCACGGCCAGCCGGCCGCCGGGCGCCAGCACGCGCTCGGCGGAGGCGAGCCCGGCCACGAGCTCGCCCAGCTCGTCGTTCACCGCGATGCGAAGCGCCTGGAAGGTGCGCGTGGCGGGATGGATCTCCGTCGGCTTGTGCGGCACCACGCGGGCGATCATCTCGGCCAGCGGCAGCGTTGTCGTATAGGGCACCGCCTCGCGGTCCTGCACGATGGCGCGGGCTACGCGGCGCGACAGCCGTTCCTCGCCGTAATGGTAGAGGATGTCGGCGAGCGCCTCCTCCGAGGCGGTGTTGACGATGTCGGCGGCGCTCGGCCCATGCCCTCCCATGCGCATGTCGAGCGGGCCGTCGCGGCGGAACGAGAAGCCGCGCTCGGCCTGGTCGAGCTGCATGGAGGAGACGCCGATGTCGAGCGCCACGCCGTCGAACGGCCCCAGCCCGAGTTTTTCCGCGACGCTCTCCAGGTCGGCGAAGCGCGCCTCGACCAGGGTAAGCCTGTCCCCGAACTTATCCACAAGGGATGAACCGCCGGCGATCGCGGTGGGATCGCGGTCGAGCGCCAGCACGCGGGTGCCGGGTCTCTCGAGGATTGCAGAAGTGTAGCCGCCGGCGCCGAAGGTGCCGTCGAGGTAGAGCCCGCCGTCGCGCAATTCGAGCGCGGCCAGAACCTCCTCGCGGAGCACGGGAACGTGCCGGGCTGGTCCGCCAGCGGCGCCCGCATCCGGTGGATGGAGGTCGCCGCCGCCCGCGTTCATTCCCGTGCTCCAGGAGGCCGCGGCGTGGGCGATGTCCCACCGTCCGCGTTCCGGATACTGAGCTGATTCCGCAGGTTGCGCAGCCGAAGCGTGGCCTCTTCGAGATGCGCGCGGAAACGGCTCGGTTCCCAGATCTGGAACTTCTGCCCCTGTCCCACGAACGTCACCTCGTCGGTGATGTGCGCGTGGTCCCTGATCGTGGGCGAGAGGACCATGCGGCCTTCTGCGTCCACCTTCAGCGTCTCGCTGCGCCCGTAGAGGGCGGTCGAGAACAGGTCCCGCTCCGGCGAGTAGGGCGGCTGGCGCTCGATCAGTTCCGCGATCTCCCGCAGCAGCGCATTGCCACCGCAGTCCAAGGCGTCGGCATCGAGGGAGGGCGTGACGAACAGCCCCTCGAAGCCATCGCGCGTCAGCACCGCCCGGAAGGACGCCGGGATCGACACGCGACCCTTGGCATCCACACGATTGGAGATGTGCGCAACGAACAGATCCACGCGATACGCCCCCTGCCGACAGGTCTAAGATCGCGGCGAGCGGACCGCGACATGCGGCACCGGTCACCACGAAGGAGACCCGAAGCGGGATGACTTGGGATAGCATGGGATTTTGTGGGATACAACAGCTAGAGGAACGTGGGCCGCGAGGCGCGGCGCGCTGCTCCAGAAGACGGCGACAAGGTTAATTTCGAGTTTGTGGTTGTCCTGATCTTCGGGGCTCGCGAGAGCCCGGAACCACCGGTGGCTTTCGGCTCGAGGTGAGCACCGCATGTCGCGGTGCTCTCGAGAAGGCGCCCTCGCACGACGTCCGCACCCGTCCCGCCGAGATCGACGGGGAGGAGCGGCCGGGCCGCCTCCGCCACCGAGTTGTCGGCGCCGGAAAGCGAACCGTGGAAGGTGCTTGGTGGAGGGGCCCTCGTGCGACCCTCCGGGTTTGTTCTCGAGAACGCTTTGGTTCTATTACCTGAAGCGGAGAACGCAAGCCGGATCGATCCCGGAACGGCCGGCGCGTCGGGCGATGCGCCCGGCCTCCGAGCTGATCCGGTTCATCGCGGGATCGGGCGGCGAAGGCGCCGCAGCTACCACACCGACTGGTGGATCGTCTCTTCGGCCTCGACGATGGCCTCGGGGGTGCCGACGTGCAGCCATTTGCCCTCGAGGCGGTGGCCGAACAGGCGGCCCTCGGCGGCGGCCTCGAAGAAGCAGGGGGCGAGGCGCATCGGCACGTCGGCCGGCATGGCCGCGAACAGCGAGGGCTTGATGATGCCGATGCCGGCATAGACGAACGGCGCCACCGCGCGCTCCTCGCGGCGGTGGAGGCGGCCCTCGGCCGACATGGTGAAGTCGCCGGCCCAGTCGACACCGACGGAGGTGGTCGTCGAGGCGACGAGCAGCAGCACGTCCATGATCGCCGGGTCCCAGGTCGCGGCCAGCGCGGCGAGGTTGGAGCGCGGGCCTTCCAGCCAGAAGGCGTCGGTGTTGCACAGGAAGAACGGGTCGTCGCCCAGGAGGGGCAGCACCTTGCGGATGCCGCCGGCCTGGTCGAGCAGCCGGGCGCGCTCGTCGGAGATCACGACGCGCGGGCTGCTGCGGCGGGCGAGGTGCGCCTCGAGCTGGTCGGCGAACCAGTGCACGTTGACGATCGCGCGCTCCAGCCCGACGGCGGCGAAGCGGTCGAGCATGTGATCGATCAGGGGCTTGCCGCCGACGGGCACGAGCGGCTTGGGCATGGTGTCGGTCACTGGCCGCATGCGGGTGCCGAGCCCGGCAGCGAACACCATGGCGGTGTGCGGCATGGGCGCGACCGCGTGGAGGGCGGGGCGGGGGGCCTCCACCGCGGCGACCCTCAGGGCTGCGACGCCAGGATGCTCGGCACGTTCTGCTCGACCCACGACTTCACCCCCGCCAGCGCCGGATGCGCGAGATTCTTGCGCAGGTACGCTTGTAGACGCGGGAGGTGAACGAGGTATTGCGGCTTGCGGTCCCGCTTGTCGAGCCGGGCGAAGATGCCGAGGATCTTGGTGGCGCGCTGCGCCCCCAGGATGGCGTAGGCCTTGGCGAAGCCGGCCATGTCGAAGCCGGAATCCGCCTCCCGCCGCAGCTTGGCGTAGAGCCCCAGCAGCCGCAGCTCGAGCTCCGGGGGCACGTTGACGCGGGCGTCCTGCAGCAGCGAGGCGACGTCGTAGGCGGGATGGCCCAGCACCGCGTCCTGGAAGTCGATGATGCCGACGCGGTCGAGCCCGTCGCGCTGCGACAGCCAGATCAGGTTGGGCGAGTGGTAGTCGCGCAACGTCAGCACCGGCGGCGCCGCCAGCACGTCGACGAAGGCCTCGCGCCAGAGGTTGGCGAAGCCGGCCTTGGCGCCGGAGGCGAGCATGGTCTTGGCGATGTGCGGCGCGTACCATTCCGGCAGCAGCTCGACCTCGATCAGCAGCGCCTCGGCGTCGTAGGGCGGGACGGCGTACTGCCCGCCGTCGCCGTCGGGTAGCGAGGTGGGCGTCGGGCGGCCGTGCAGCCGCGCCAGCACCGCCACGGCCTCGGCGTAGCGCTCGGGGATGATCGCGCCGTCGTGGACGAGGAGTTCGGAGCCGAGGTCCTCGAGGATGGCGAGGCCGGTGCCGGAATCGTGGGCGTAGATCTCGGGCGCGGAGAAGCCCATGCCGCGCAGCGCGCCGTCGACCGCGATGAACGGCCGGATGTCCTCGGCGAGGTGGGCGATGGCGCTGTAGGGCTTGCCGTAGCGGATCGGCGGGCCGTCCGGGCGCGGCGGCGAGATCATCAGGATGGCCCGGGTGCCGTCGGGCTTCACCAGGCGCTCGTAGGCGCGGGTCGAGGCGTCGCCCATCATGAAGGTGCGCTCGGCGCCGACGAAACCGCCTTTCTCAAGGATGCCGCGCACCGCGCGCGAGAGGGCGAGGCGCTGCCCGAAGGAGCCGATCCCGGTGACCGCGCCGAGCCGGTAGTCCGGCGACTTGGCGACGTCGGTGTGGAAGGCGATATCGAGCCGGTCGCCCGAGAGGCCGCCGCCGGCGCGCTCCGGCCATTCGACAATGACCAGCGCGCCCTCGGCCGCCTCGTCCCAGCCGAGCTCGGCAAGCTCGGAGGGCTCCTTGATGCGGAACAGGTCGGCATGGACGATGGGGAACTTGGCGCCGTCCTTGATGACGCTGTCGTAGACCTGCAGCAGGGTGAAGGTCGGGCTCGGCACCTCCAGCGCCGGATCGCCGGTCAGCGAGCGGATGAGGGCGCGCGCGAAGGTGGTCTTGCCGCAGCCCAGTTCGCCGGAAAGCGTGACGAGGTCGCCCGGCTGCAGCAGCGAGGCGATGTCGGCGGCGAGCGATACCGTGGCGCTCTCGTCGGGCAGGTCGATGTGCCAGACCGACTCGGGCTGTGGCCGGCGGCGCTCGGAGCCGGCGTCGCTGGTCATCGTCCCGCGTCCCGCGGCGATCCGCGTTCAAGCAATGCCCGGGCTCCCGCTCGCGCCATCGTCGACGAAACCTTTCATGGTTCGCTCCTCGGCGCGAGTCTTTCCCTTGCCGGCCGGGAAGATGCAAGTCGCCGTCGTGCCGAGGCCGGGCGCCGAGTCGATCAGCACGCGGCCGCCGTGCAGCTCGACGAAGCTCTTGACGATCGACAGGCCGAGCCCGACGCCGCGGTGGCGCGCGCCGACGGTGTTCGAGTGGAAGCGGTCGAAGACGTGGCTGATGACGTCGGCGGGGATGCCGCGGCCCTGGTCGGACACCTTGAACACGATCTCGTCGCCGCGCCGCAGCGCCGCCAGCGTCACCGTCTGGCCGGGCGCCGAGAAGCCGATGGCGTTGGAGAGCAGGTTGAAGAGGATCTGGCGGACGCGCTTAGCGTCGGCGTCGAACTCGCCGATGTCGGGCAGGGCGACGATCTGCAGGTTGAGCGAGGCGTCGGCGAGGCGGTCCTGGATGCCCTCGGCGGCGGCGCGGATCGTCTCCATCACGTCGATCGTGCGCAGGTTGAGCTCCAGCGCGCCGGTGTCGATCGTGGCGAGATCGAGGATGTCGTTGATGATGGCGTGCAGCGCGGCCGAGGATTTCATCACGTAGGAGACGTATTCGGTCTGCTTGGGATTGAGCGGGCCGACCGAGCCGTCGCCCAGCATCTGCGAGAAGCCGATGATGTTGGTCAGCGGCGAGCGCAGCTCGTAGGAGAAGTGGTGCACGAAGTCGTTGCGCAGCTTCTCCGTGGCGAGCAGCGCGTCGTTGCGCTCGGTCAACGCCCGCTCGACGTTCACGCTCGCCGTGGTGTCGGTGAAGGTCAGCAGCGTGGCGCCGTCGGGCAGCGGCGCCGCCGTGCAGTCGACCACCGAGCCATCGCGGCAGGCGAGCCGCAGATCCAGCGAGGTGCGCTGGTCGTGGAGGCCGGCGACCGCGGTGCGCAGCGCGTTCCAGCTCTCGGCGTCGGGCGCGATCCGCGCGCAGAGCGCGGCGATCCTGTCGACGTGCGGCTTGGCATCGATGTCGCTGGCCGTCAGGCGCCAGAGTTGGCCGAAGGCGGCGTTGGAAAGCTTGAGCCGACCATCGGTGCCGAACACCGCGACGCCCTCCTTCAAGGTGTCGAGCGTCTCGCGCTGCACCCTCGTCTGCGCGTTGAACTGCGACTCGAGGTGGCGGTGCGCGGTGACGTCGTCGAAGAGATAGGTGACGCCGCTCTGCGGGTTGGGGTTGATGACGGTGCGCAGCGTGCGGCCGTCGGGCAGGTACCAGACCTGCTCGCTGGTCTCGGGCGACTGGTAGCCGGCGAGGTGGGCCTCCTTCCAGCCGCGGAAGTCGGCCTGCTCGGGCAGCATGCGGCGCGCCCGCAGCCGGTCGAGGATCTCGGACTCGCTGGGGTCGCCGTCGAGGAAGCCCTGGTCGAGCGACCATAGCTGCCGGTAGGCCGAGTTGTGGAAGATGAGCTGCTTGCGCCGGTCGAAGATGGCGACGGCGGTGGAGAGCTGGTCGAGCGTGCGGGCGTGCGCCCGCATCATCTGTTCGAGGTCGACGCGGGCGGCCTCGAGTTCCGAGACGTCGAAGGCGATGCCGACGCTGCGGTCCTCGACTGGGACCTCGACGATGTCGAGGCTGCGGCGCCAGCCGGCGACCACGGCGGCGGCACGGTCGCGGAACACCTGCATCTGCGCGCGATGCGCCGCGGCGGCGTCGCGCGCGGGGCTTTCGAGGAGTTCGGTGGCGCGCAGCAGCGCGTCGGCGCGGTCCGTGGCCTCGACGGCCTTCACGTAGGCGGCGTTGACCCAGCTCAGCCGTCCGAGGC
>CAXTQM010000168.1:0-6098 GCA_964246205.1 uncultured Beijerinckiaceae bacterium
GCGGACGTCACCCGGGGCCGGGCGAACACGCTGCGCCTCGCGCTCACCGGCCAGCTCGGCGCCAGCCGTGCCGCCCACGGCGCGTAGCGCGGCATCTCCGCCACCAGCCGCTCGCGCAGCGACAGCCCGTGCGTGGCCGAACGGGCGGCGAGATGCTCGATCTTCATCCTCGCCATGTCGACGCCGGTGGGGCACTCGCGCCGGCACGCCTTGCACGACACGCAGAGCTTCATCGCCGCGGCGACGTCGTCGCCTCCGAGCGCATCCGCGCCGAGCTGTCCGGAGAGCGCGAGGCGCAGCGTGTTGGCGCGGCCGCGGGTGAGATGCGTCTCGTCGCGCGTGACGCGATAGGACGGACACATCGACCCGGCATCGAATTTTCGGCAGGTGCCGTTGTTGTTGCACATCTCCACGGCGGCGAGCAGGCCGCCCTGGACGCCGGGCCAGGCCGACCAGTCGAGGCGCGGCGTCAGGGGCACCGCGACGTAGTCCGGCCCGTAGCGGAACAGCCGGCGGTCGTCGAAGCGCGGCGGTCGCACCACGCGGCCGGGGTTGAGCAGGCCGACCGGATCGAACAGGTCCTTGACCTCTTCGAAGGTTCGGGCGAGGCGCGAGCCGAACATCGGCTCGTTGAATTCGGACCGCGCGATACCGTCCCCGTGCTCGCCGGAATGGCTGCCCTTGTACTCCCGCACCAGGTCGAAGCATTCCTCGGCGATCGCGCGCATCGCTCGGACGTCGGCATCCTCCTTCATGTTCAGCACCGGCCGAACGTGCAGGCAGCCGACCGAGGCATGCGCGTAATAGGTCGGGCGGCTGCCGTGGCGCGCGAAGACGTCGTTGAGGCGCCCGGTGTAGTCGGCGAGATCCTCGAGATCGACGGCGCAATCCTCGATGAACGAGATCGGTTTGCCGGCCGACTTCATCGACATCATGATGTTGAGCCCGGCCTCGCGCACCTCGGCGATCTCGGCCTGGAAAGCGGGGTCGACGGCCCTCACCACGGCGCGCGGATGGCCGATGTCGCCCATCGTCGAGTCGAGCGCGTCGAGCCGGGAGTCCAGATCGGTGTCGGCATCGCCGTGAAACTCGACCAGCAGCAGGGCCTCGGGCTCGCCGATCAGCATGCGGTCGATGATGCCGCGATAGATCGCGATGCCGCGGCCGAGGTCGATCATGTTGCGATCGACCAGCTCGACGGCCTCGGGATCCAGCGCGACGAGATGCTTCGTCGCCTCCATGGCGGCGCGGAACGTCGGGAACTGGCAGATGCCGATCACCTTGCGCGGCTTGATCGGCGCCAGCTTCAGCAGCAGCGCCTCGGACACCGCGAGCGTGCCCTCCGAGCCGACGAGCAGCCGTGCGAGATTGTCGCGGCCGGCGGTCCGCGCCTGCGGGGTCAGGCAATCGATGTTGTAGCCGCCCACGCGGCGCAGCTGGCGCGGGAAACGCGCGGCGATCTCGGCTGCCTCGCGCTCGCCGAGCGCACGCAGAGCGGCGAGCAGCGGCGCCGGCGACGATGTCTCGTCCGATGCACCGAAGCGGTGGCGCGACCCGTCGGCGAGCAGCGCGTCAATGGCCAGGACGTTGTCGGCCATCAGGCCGTAGCGGATCGACTTGCCGCCGCAGGAATTGTTGCCGGCCATGCCGCCGATGGTGCAGCGCTGGTGCGTCGAGGGATCGACCGGAAAGAACAGGCTGGTCGGCTTCAGCGCCTTGTTGAGATGGCCCAGCACGATGCCGGGTTCGACCAGCGCCGTTTGCGCCGCCGCATCGACCTCGATCAGCTTGCGCAGATGCTTGGTGCAATCGAGCACGATGGCGCGATTGACGGTCTGCCCGCACTGGCTGGTGCCGCCGCCACGCGGCAGGATCGGCACGCCGTACGCGCGCGCCACGGCGAGTGTGGCGGCGAGGTCGTCGCGAGTCCTCGGGATGACCACGCCGAGCGGCTCGACCTGGTAGATCGAGGCATCGGTGGCGTAGCGCCGGCGGTCGGCGCGGCCGAAGCGGACCTCGCCCTCGACATTCTCGCGCAGCGCCGCCTCGAGCGCCGGATCGCCCGGCTCGATCTCCGGGACGCTTAAACCTCTCGACATGCGCACCTTCCTACGCACCCTGCCAGCGATCCGAAAGCATCGAAACGCCGCATCTTGCCGGCGCCTTCGCCTCAGCCGTGCGGAGCGGGCTGGAGCATCGGGCGTGCCGACGGTCGCGGTTCCATATCGAGGTCGAATGGCCGCTCCGGGTGCATGAAGAAGGCGCCGACCGCGCCGGCGGCCATGAGGATCATGGTGCCGATGAACGGCAGCGGCCAGCTTCCGGTGGCATCGATGATCCAGCCGAACACCACGGGAGAGACGATGGCTGCAAAGGCCGAGCCGCAATTCATCAGTCCGCTCGACGTGCCGGCAAGCTGCGGCGCGATATCCATCGGCGTCGCCCACATCGCGCCAATCGTCATTTCGGCGAAGAAGAAGGCGGCGCCGAGCGTCAGGGCCGCGGCGGTCGGATCGCTGACGAAGAGGATCGGGATCGAACTGGCCAGCGAAAGCAGCAGGCAGACCACGACCAGGTCGCGGCGAGCCCGCACGAGGCTGCCGGTGCGCTGGAGGATCGCGTCGCTGACGAGGCCGCCGAGCGCGTCGCCCGCCATGCCGCCGACGAACACGATCGAGGCGAACAGGGCCGAGTGCTTGAGGTCGAGGTGGTACTGGTTGAACATGAATTGCGGGACCCAGCTCAGGAAGGTCCACAAGGTCCAGCCGTAGCAGAAATAGGTGAAGGTGACCGGCGCCATGCGGCGGCTGAGCCGGGCCCAGGGGATCGGGCGCCGCGCGGCGCGATCACGCGGCGGCGGCAGCATCGCGGCATCCTCGCGCGTCATGCCGGGATGCGCGCGCGGATCATCGCGATAGTACCAGTACCAGACGAGGGCCCAGAGCGCGGAGACGACGCCGGTGATGATGAACGAGCCGCGCCAGGACACGTAGACGATGAGCAAGGCGACAAGCGGCGGCGTCGCGGCATTGCCGAACCGTGCGGCGGCGTGGGTGATCCCCTGCGCCCAGCCCGACTTGCCGCCCGGCAGCCAATCGGCCATGGCGCGGGTCGCGACCGGAAGGGTGGCGCCTTCGCCCAGGCCGAGCAGCAGCCTGGCGAAGACCATGGTGTAGAGCCCCGTGGCGAGGCCCGTCATCACCGTCGCCGCTGCCCAGACGACGCAGCACACGGTCAGGGTCCAGCGCGGGCCGAAGCGATCGGCGAACCAGCCGCCGACGATCTGAAACACGAGATAGGGATAGGCGAACAGCGAGAAGACGAGACCGACCTGGGTCTTGTCGAAGCCGAGCTCCTTGCCGAAGGCTCCGGCGGCCGTCGAGACGTTGACCCGATCCATGTAGGTCAGGAAATACATGACGCAGAGCAGCAGGAGCACGTTGCCCCGCGCCTTGAGCAGGCCTTGCGCCATCTCGGACCCCCGATACCGCCTCCGCCGGACGGCTTGGCCTGCGGATGTCATGGCGACGCGCCGACGGCAAGCCGACGATCGGCGGCCTCGCTGCACGTCGCGTGCACGTCCCGAGCGCCGTCTCAGTGACCCCGGGCTTCGATCGGCCAGATCGCGACGAGCGCGTCGCCTTCCACCACGTGCAGAGCGTCGTGGAGATTGACCGTCGGGTCGCAATGCGGCGTGACGAGCTCGACCTTGCTGCCGAGAGCCGGTCGCCCCGACGGACAGAACAGCTTGCCGTGCTCGTCGCCGAAGAAGGCATAGGTTGCGTCCGCGCCCGCTCCGGCGGCAACGAGGGGCAGCGGCCCGTCGGTCGCGAGGCTCTTCACCCCCGCGTCGAGCGTCACGTAGCCGGCCGCCTGCGTCGAGACCACCGTCGCCTGGAGCGTCAGCGCGATGGCGAAGGGCGAGGCGGCGACGCCGTTCGCCAGAACCGGCTCGTATTGCGCGTCGCCGAAGAGATACGAGCCCGGCTGGATCTCGGTGAACGGCGACGCATCGATGTCGTGCGTGCCGGTGCCGGCCCCCGACACGATGGGCAGGACGACACCTTCCGCCGAAGCGGCGGCGAGGATGCGCCCGACGCTGGCGCGAAGCGCCGCCGCCTTCGCTTCGCGCGCGTCGCGCTCGACGATGTGCTGGATGTTGCCGGCATAGGCCTGCATGCCGCGCAGCGCGAGACCTGGCAGCCGGGCCATCAGTTTCGCCAGCGCGACGGCATCGCCCTCCGTCGCAGTCCCGGTCCGGCAGTAGCCCGAGCTGAAGTCGACCAGCACGCCGAGATCGTGGCCGAGGCTGCCGGCGGCACGCGACAGCGCTTCGGCATTCGAGGGGTCGTCGACCACGACCATCAGCCGCCCTGGGCCGGCCCGTCGTGCGATCGCGATAAGCCTGGCGATCGCCGCATCACCGACCACGGGCGACGTGACGAGGACGCCGGGCACGCCGGCGTCGACCATCGCCTCGGCCTCGCGCAGGATCGTGCAGGAGACGCCGACCGCGCCGGCCGCGACCTGGCGCCGGGCGATCTCGGCGCATTTGTGCGTCTTGGCATGGGGCCGCATCGCCACGCCGCGCGACGCGGCGAGCGCGGCCATCGTTGCCAGGTTGCGCTCGAACTCGAACAGATCCAGCACCAATGCCGGAGTCGACAGGCGGGATCGTCCGTCCACCGTTCCCACGAATTCCGCGTTTGACGCGTGCCCTGCCGTCATGCCGTCGCTCCGCCGATCGGCCTTGGCTTACGACGGATTTGTGGGCGCCGCGACAAAGCTTCCAAGCTGCGGTTGGATAGGAGACCTCCGATATCGCGAACCGTCAGCCGGCGTGGTCGAGCTGGAACAGCAGCGTGCGGCAAACGGTGCGGACATCATCCTGCGTGAGCTTGTCGGGAACGTTGGCGCCGAGCCTCGCCATGGCGATCACCTGCTGCTGCAGCACGGGCGTGAACGCCGTCTCGGGTCGCATCTGGACCAGGGCCGCAAGCGGGGCAACGGCTTGGTCTTCTCCGACGCTGTTCATTCAACCCTCTGCCACGCATGCGACGCTTGTTTGCTGGACAAACCCGAAAATACGCATGCGAACATTTCTCGGCGTCATCAAATGTTAACGCCTTGTTCGAAATGTCAAGCGAATTCAGCGCTCTCGCTATATGATGAGCGGCGATCGCCAGCAGCCGCTCAGGCCTCATTAAAGCCTTGCGCACCAGCCGGAACTCTTGACCGCGGAGGTATCGCAGCCGCCGTTGATGACGCTACCGATAAAGGTATATGTTGGGCTCCGCACGTCCCGGAGCTCCATTAGGGGCAAAGTCGGCAAGGAAATGGGTCGGCGAGCGCCGACAGAGCTTCGGCGAACGACCCCGCCGGAAATCACCGGAAACGGCGATCGGCGACACCAAAAATCCGTTGCGATCGGCGTTGGCCCACGCCGGGATTCCCGGAGTGGCTCGACGCCCATTTCTACGTTCCCGGCGAGGTTCGCGGCAGCGACAATGCGCACCCTCGCCGCCCGCCGCGGCTTCTGCCAGCTTCGCGCTTCCCGGAGACCGCAAATGCCATTGCCCTTGCTGATACGCCCCGTCACCAGCGCCGTGGTCGCCATCTCGGTGGCGAGCGGCCTCGCCCTGGGCCTCGCCGCCGGCGGCGTCCTGCTGGTGGCCTCCGCCATGGTGCGCCGGTCATGATCCTGTTCTATTGGCCATTTCTCGGAGCCATCCACTTCGTCTCCGCCGCCGCCATGGGGCTGATGACGGTGCTGTCGGGTAAGGCGCTGCGCGACTTGGTCTCGCCCGCCAAGCGCAACGCCTCTTGAGCAGCATCGCCGGGCGGGCGCTGGTGTCGGGCACCGGCGGCTGCCTCGCCTCCGTCACGGCGCTGGCCGCGGTGGCACTTGTCGAGGGCAAGGCGGCGCCGCAGCCGCTCAACGCCACCAGTCATTGGTTCAACGGCGACCGCGCCGCGCGCTACCGCGGGCTCGATGCGGCGCATACCGGCACCGGGCTCGCCACCCATCTCGCGGCGACGATCTTCTGGGCGACGCTGTTCGAGGCATGGAAAGGCTCGCGCCGGCGCCCCGGTCGGCG
>CAXTQM010000169.1:0-2522 GCA_964246205.1 uncultured Beijerinckiaceae bacterium
TCCTCGATCGAGTAGATGTCGTGGTGCGGCGGCGGCGAGATCAGGCCGACGCCGGCCGTCGAGTGCCGGACCTTGGCGATGACCGCGTCGACCTTGTCGCCGGGCAACTGGCCGCCTTCGCCGGGCTTGGCACCCTGCGCCATCTTGATCTGGATCATGTCGGCGTTGACGAGGTAGTTTGCGGTGACACCGAAGCGTCCCGAGGCCACCTGCTTGATCGCCGAGCGCATGGAATCGCCGTTGGCCATCGGCTTGAAGCGGTCGGTCTCCTCGCCGCCCTCGCCGGTGTTGGAGCGACCGCCGATGCGGTTCATCGCGATCGCCAGCGTGGTGTGCGCCTCGCGCGAGATCGAGCCGAAGCTCATGGCGCCGGTCGAGAAGCGCTTGACGATGTCCTTTGCGCTCTCGACCTCCTCGAGCGGGACGGGCTCGCGACCGTCCTCGTTCGCCGGCTTGATGCGGAACAGGCCGCGGATCGTCAGCAGGCGCTCGTCCTGCTCGTTAAGCAGGGCGGCATACTCTCGGTAGCGCTCCAGCGCGTTGGCACCCTCGCCGCGCACGGCGTGCTGCAGCAGCGACACCGACTGTGGCGACCAGGAATGCGCCTCGCCGCGGACGCGGTACTGGTAGTTGCCACCGACGTCGAGCGCCGAGCGATACACCGGAGAGTCGCCGAATGCGTCACGATGACGGTGCGCGCTCTCCTGCGCCACCTCGGGGAGGCCGACGCCGCCGATGCGGCTCGCCGTACCGGTGAAGTACTGGCGCACGAAATCCTCGGCGAGGCCGACGGCGTCGAAGATCTGGGCGCCGCAATAGGACTGGTAGGTCGAGATGCCCATCTTGGACATGACCTTGAGCAGGCCCTTGCCGATCGACTTGATGTATTGCTTGATCGCCTTCTCGGCGTTCACCGACTCTGGGAACACCTTGCCCATGTCGGCCAGCGTCTCGAAGGCGAGATAGGGGTTGATGGCCTCGGCGCCGTAGCCGGCAAGCGTCGCGAAATGGTGGACCTCGCGCGCCTCGCCCGTTTCCACGACAAGGCCCACGGACGTACGCAGCCCCGTGCGGATGAGATGATGGTGCACGGCGGCCGTGGCGAGCAGCGCCGGGATCGGGATGCGGTCGGCGCCGACGAGCCGGTCCGACAGGATGATGATGTTGTAGCCGCCGCTGACCGCCTGGTCGGCGCGCGTGCAGAGGCGGTCGAGCGCCGCCGCCATGCCCTCGGCGCCGCTTTGCGACGCGTAGGTGATGTCGAGCGTCTTTGTGTCGAAGCTGTCCTCGAACGAGCCGATCGAGCGGATCTTCTCGAGGTCCATGTTGGTCAGGATCGGCTGGCGGACCTCGAGGCGCTTCTTCTTCGAGTTGCCCTTGTGGTCGAGGATGTTCGGCCGCGGCCCGATGAACGACACGAGGCTCATCACGAGCTCCTCGCGGATCGGGTCGATCGGCGGGTTCGTCACCTGCGCGAAGTTCTGCTGGAAATAGGTGTAGAGCAGCTTCGACTTCGAAGAGAGCGCCGAGATCGGCGTGTCCGTGCCCATCGAGCCGATCGCCTCGGCACCGGTCACGGCCATCGGTTTCATCAGGAGGTTGAGGTCCTCCTGCGTGTACCCGAAGGCCTGCTGGCGATCGAGCAGCGAGACGTCGCCGCGCGTGACGCGCGCCTCGACGTTGCCGAGCTCTTCGAGCACCAGCTGGGTGCGATCGACCCACTTGCCGTAGGGGTGCAGGCCGGAAAGGTGCTCCTTGATCTCGGCGTCGGAAACGATGCGGCCCTGCTCGAGGTCGACCAGCAGCATCTTGCCCGGCTGCAGGCGCCACTTGGTGACGATCTTCTCCTCGGGGATCGGCAGCACGCCAGCCTCCGACGCCATCACCACCATTCCGTCGTCGGTGACGAGATAGCGCGCCGGGCGCAGGCCGTTGCGGTCGAGCGTGGCGCCGATCTGGCGGCCGTCGGTGAAGGCAACGGCGGCGGGGCCGTCCCACGGCTCCATCATGGAGGCGTGATACTCGTAGAAGGAGCGGCGCTGCTCGTCCATGAGCGGGTTGCCGGCCCAGGCTTCGGGGATCAGCATCATCATGGCGTGGGCGAGCGAGTAGCCGCCCTGCACCAGGAACTCGAGCGCGTTGTCGAAGCACGCGGTGTCGGACTGGCCTTCGTAGGAGATCGGCCACAGCTTGGTGATGTCCTCGCCGAAGAGGTCGGACGAGACCGAGGCCTGGCGCGCCGCCATCCAGTTGACGTTGCCGCGCAGCGTGTTGATCTCGCCGTTGTGCGCGACGTAGCGGTAGGGGTGCGCCAGCTGCCACGAGGGAAACGTGTTGGTCGAGAAGCGCTGGTGGACCAGGGCGAGCGCCGAGGTGAAGGTCGGGTCGCCGAGGTCCTTGAAATAGTCCCCGAGTTGGCCCGCCAGCAGCAGGCCCTTGTAGACGATCGTGCGCGACGACATCGACACGGCGTAGTAGCCGGCGAAGCGCTTGTCCTTGCGGCCGAAGACCTTGTTGGAGAT
>CAXTQM010000169.1:2622-6057 GCA_964246205.1 uncultured Beijerinckiaceae bacterium
ATCTCGAGGCCCATTCGCACGATGTCGTGGGATTTGGCGTTGTGCATGTTGGCGACGAAACCGACGCCGCAGGCGTCGTGCTCGTGGGCCGGATCGTAGAGACCCTGGGCCTCCGGCAGGCCGGGGTCGCGCATGACGATGTCGCGGCGAACGGCGGCGTGGTCCGGCGTTTTCGCGGCCGGAGCCGGCACGATCCTGCCGCGCGCCTCGTCGTTGCCGAACGCGTCCCCGGTACCGGTCACCATTGCCATCGCCAATCCCAGCGGCTCAGCCTTTTCAGGCAGGATTGGTCAGCAACCCTGTCCTATGTCGCGATGCTTCGCAGAAGCAGCCTCGCCGCACAAGCCGACGTATGTGGGTGCAAGGCTGATGCCTCATCAGCCCAGCTTTTGGAATCAAGTCAATCTGCCGCTGGCGCGACCTAGCGCGCGAGTCGGCGCTTCATCGGAAGACGTCGCGCGAGCAGCGAGATACCCGCGGCGCGCGTCGGCCTTGGCGACACACGGCCGCTCCCCATACCATAGCGCGCGCCGAGGCAAGCACGCGCCCGCTCCGCGACCGTGCGCTCTCGGCTCTTCCGCCGGCGGCTCGAACCGGGCAAGGTCGTGCCATGTCACCGACCGTCGCCATCGCAGTGCTCTCCATCGCCGTCGCCGGGGTCGGCGCGCAATGGCTGGCGTGGCGGTTGAAGCTGCCGGCGATCGTGCTGCTCTTCGCCACCGGGCTGATCGTCGGGCCGGGGCTGCAGATCCTGCGGCCGGCGGTGGACCTCGGGCCCGGATTGCGGCCGATCATCGGGCTGGCCGTCGCTATCGTGGTCTTCGAGGGCGGACTGGCGCTGGACTTCCGCGAGTTGCGCGCGGCGAGCGAGGGCGTGTGGCGGCTCACCGCCGTCGCGCTGCCGATCTCCTTCGTGCTCGCAACCCTCGCGGCGGCGCTCGCCGGCGGCATGGACTGGCGTCCGGCCGTCCTCTTCGGCGCGATCACCGTGGTCACCGGACCGACCGTCATCTTGCCGCTGCTGCGCAACGTCAGGCTGGAGCGCCGCACCGCCTCATTCCTGAAATGGGAGGCGATCGTCAACGACCCCATCGGCGCGCTGCTCGCCGCCCTTGTGCTGGCTCTCATGCTGGCGGGCAAGAACCGGCCGCCGCTCGAACTCGCCGGCGAGGTGGCGCTGAGCCTCGTCGCGGCCATCGCGCTCGGCGTCGGTGCCGCGGGGCTGGTGCGCTGGCTGGTCACCCGCGACCAGGTGCCGGAGACGCTGAAGACGCCGATCCTGCTGGCGCTGGCGATGGGCGTCTACGTCGTCGCCAACCTCGTCATGGACGAGGCCGGTCTCGCCGCAGCGACGATCTTCGGCATCGCGCTCGCCAACATGCACATCCCCGGCGTCGCCGAACTGGCGCGCTTCAAGGAATCGCTGGTGGTGCTGATCGTCTCGGCGCTGTTTGTGGTGCTGACGGCGAGCCTGGAACGCGCGACCTTCGCCCAACTTGACTGGCACATCCTGCTCTTGACGCTGGCCATGGTGTTCCTGGTGCGCCCCGCCGCGATCTGGTTGGCGACGGCGCGCTCCGACCTGACCTGGCAGGAGCGCGCGCTGGCCGGCTGGATCGCGCCGCGCGGCATCGTGGCGGCGGCGGTGGCCGGCGTCGCCTCGGCCAAGCTCGGCGCGGCCGGTGTCGCCGGCGGCAACGAGGTGATGCCGGCGGTGTTCGCGCTCATCGCCGTCACCATGGTGCTGCACGGCTTCTCGCTGAAGCCGGTGGCGCGCCGGCTCGGCCTGACGCTCGGCGACCGGCCCGGCCTTGCCATCCTGGGAGCCACGCCTTGGTCGATCGAACTGGGCGCGGTGCTGGCGGCCGGCGGTACGCCCGTGCTGATGATCGACGCCTACGCCGGCGCACTCGACGAGGCCCTGGAGCAAGGGCTGCCTGTTCTGCGCACGCAGATCCTGTCGGAGCATGGCGAGGACGAACTGGCTGGTCGGCGCGTCGACTACTTTCTCGCGGCGACCACCAACGACGTCTACAACAGCCTGGTTTGCGCCAAGCTTTCTCCCGAGATCGGGCGCGCTCGAGTGTTCCAGATGGCGCCGGGGAACGACGACCTCGAGAGCTGGCTCGAGCTCGACCGCGAGTGGCGCGGCCAGATCATCGGCGCGCCGCCGCTCGACTTCAAGCTGGCGCGCAAACGTTTTCGATCGGGCTGGCGTTTCGAGCTGCGCGAGCACGGACCTAAGGAGGAGAACTCGGGCGCGCTGCTGGCGGCGACCGAGTGCGAGGGCGCGACCGCCATCCTGGCGATCCGCCGCAACGGCGACCTCAGCTTCACCACCACCGAGAGCCCGGAGCTCACGTTGGAGGAGGGCGATCGCCTCTTGGTGCTCGCCGAAGCGGGCGCAACGACGTATGCACAACCGGCCGATGCGGTGGCGGCGTAAGAAGGATTTGCACCCGCGGTTCTACCTGTCCACCAGCAGGCGGTAGCCGACGCCGCGCACGGTCTGAAGGAAGAGCGGGTTGGCAGGGTCGCCCTCGATCTTGCGACGCAGCCGGTTGACCTGCACGTCGATGGTGCGCTCGTTGGCGTTGCCCGCTGCGCCGGGCCCGGAGAGTTCTTCGCGCGAGATGGTTTCGCCGGGCTTGCGCGCCAGGATGCGCAGCATCTCGCGCTCCCGATCGGTCAGCCGCACCGGCTCGCCGTCGCGCTTCAGCTCGCCGCGCTCGCTGTCGAACACGTGCGGGCCGAACTGCACGGCCGGCGGCATGCCGTGGTCGACGGGCATCTTGGCGCGTCGCAGGATCGAAGCGATGCGCAGCGACAGCTCGCGCGGCTCGAACGGCTTGCCGAGGTAGTCGTCGACGCCGATCTCGAAGCCGAGCACGCGCTCCTCGAACTCCGTCTTGGCGGTCAGCATCAGGATCGGCACGTTGGCCATGGCGCCGTTGTCGGCGCGTACGCGGGTGGCGAAGGAGAAGCCGTCCTCGCCCGGCATCATCACGTCGAGCACCACGAGGTCGAAGGCGAAGCTCTTCATCGCCGTTGTAGCTTCGGCGGCGCTGCTTGCGGTGGTGACGCGGTAGCCCTCCGCGACGAGGTAGCGCCGCAGCAGCTCGCGGATGCGGCGGTCGTCGTCGACGATGAGCAGGTGCGCCGCATCGTCGGGCGGCGCCGCTCCCGTTGCTTGTCCGGCCGCCTCTTTCATGACCCGCGACCTCCGGTCCCGCTGCTGCCGCGCAACGAAGAGCTTGCCGTCACGCGCGGTCAAGCGGACGGCAGTCTTAGAGCCGTTTCCGGCGAGGTGGAACCGCGAGGCACATCCTCCGCGAAGTCGGGGGTGGATCCGGCGCCGTTGCGTCGCTGCGTCAGGTGCGTGCCGCCGCCTCGGCGAGCGTCGCGACGATGCGGCCGGCGATCCCGGGCGCGGTG
>CAXTQM010000170.1:0-6045 GCA_964246205.1 uncultured Beijerinckiaceae bacterium
GCGGCGGCGTGCAGACACAGCAGGTCACCTCCGAACTCGAGGCCTACATGCTCGCCAACGCACCGGCGGCCGCGGCGGATGCCCCCGCAGAGACGGGGGCGCCGGCGCCGGCGCACCACGCCAGAACGGATCATGCAGCGCGGAAGCCGCCTGCCGCCCCGCCGCAAGCCGCTCCCGCGACCGCGCCGCCGCTCCTACAGGAGATGCGTCTGGCGCCCGGCAACTTCACCGAACCGCCATCGCCAGCGTGGCCGAATGCGGCTGCCAAAGGCGCGGTGCGTGAAAGGTCGAACCGAGCGTGACGTTTCCCGCGATCACGCACTTCCGGTCGCGTGACGATGCATCCTGCGCCGCAGCCGGCTCTCGCGCGAAAGGCATCTCCGAACCTCCGGCGAGCTTCCAAACCGGCAGTTCACAGACGCTCGGCCTTCCTTAGCCGCGGCACCGCCACGAATGCTCGTCACGCGTGCTCGATCGTATAAAGGCCCACGTCCAGGATGCCGGCTCGAAAACCGCCTTCGCAATAGGCGAGATAGTAGGTCCACAGACGCTGAAAGCGGGCATCGTAGCCCACGGCCTCGACCTGCGGCAGGGCGGCGGAGAAGCGACGCGACCATTCGGCGAGCGTGCGGGCGTAGCTGTCGCCGAAGGAAAAGGTGCGCACGAGCTTCATGCCGGCGGCGGCCACCTGTTCGCGCATGATGGTGGGCGTCGGCAGCATGCCGCCGGGAAAAATGTAGCGCTGGATGAAATCGACCTGCGTGCGATAGCCTTCGTAACGGCTCTCGTCGAGCGTGATGACCTGCAGCACTGCGCGGCCGTCACGTGCGAGCCGATCGCGGATCGTAGCGAAATACGAAGGCCAATAGGCCAGCCCGACCGCTTCCATCATCTCGATCGAGACGATGCGATCGAAGCTGCCGGCGACCTCGCGGTAGTCCTGCAGGCGCAGGTCGGCACGGCCGTCGGCGACCTCTTGCGCGAGGCGCGCGCGGGCGTAGGCGAGCTGCGCCGGCGACAGCGTCAGACCGGTGACGCGGCAGCCGCTATCGAGGAGGCGTTCGGCAAGGCCGCCCCAGCCGCAGCCGATCTCCAGCACGTCGGCGCCGGGCGGCGCGGCCAGCTCGCGCAGGACGCGAGCCTGCTTGGCGGTCTGCGCCGCCTCGAGCTCGACGGTCGCGCCTTCGTACAGCGCGGAGGAATAGGTCATGCCGGCGTCGAGCCAGTGCTCGAAGAAGGCGTTGCCGAGATCGTAATGCGCTGAAATGTTTCGGCGCGCGCCCTTCCGGGTGTTGGCGCGTGTGACGTGGAACAGCTTGGTGAAGAGCTGCAGCGCCTTGAAGCCGGTCATGCGCGCCAGCATGGCCTCGTTGCGCACGAACAGCTCTACCACCTTGGCGATGTCGGGGCTCGAGCAATCGCCGTCGATGAAGCTTTCGGCGAAGCCCATGTCGCCACGCCGAAGGGTGCGCCACACCATGCGCCAGCGGTGCAGGACGAGCGTGGCGTCGGGGCCTGCACCGGCAGCGGCGTAATGCGCGCGGCCGCCGTCGGGCAGCACCATCGTCAACGTGCCGAACTCCAGGCAGGACAGGACGTGGTTCATGGCGCGGGCGGCGAGACCCTGAAGCTCGGCGCCGGCGGCGACCGTGCGTGCGGCTTCGGGAGAGACGACATCGTCTTGTTCGGCCAGGGACACTCAGACCTCGCGACGCGGAACGTAGGAGACGGGATGGGCGGGTGGCGCCGGGCGCGCGCGCAACGTCGCGCCCTTGCACCAGAGCTTCAGCGCCTCCCAATGGATGCCGGCGACGACGCTCAGGCTCGAGAGCGGATGGCGCAGGAAGCTGCGCAGCAGCATCGCGTCGGTCAGCGCGAGACGCTCGCCGACGAAGGAGGCGGCGATCGCCCGCGCGCCGCCGTGCGAGCCGTCGACGGCGACGGAGAGGCGCTCGCCCGGCGGCGAGATGCGGAAGTCGTAGCGCAGGTCCATGTCGAGGAAGGGCGAAACGTAGAACACCTTGTCGGCACTCTGCGTGATGATGCCGTCCGCCTCGCCCTCGACCGGGATGAGGTAGCTGTGGCGCTGCCCGAAGGTGTTGTTGACCTCGTAGAGCATCGCACCCAGCCGGCCGTCGGCCGCGTGGCAGAAATAAACGCTGAGCGGGTTGAAGGCGTGGCCGAGAACGCGCGGCAGCGACAGCAGGCGAATGGCGCCGCCGCCGAGGTCGAGCCCCGCCGCCGCTAGTTCGGCCTCGACCGTGCCGCGCAGCGTCGCGCCAGCCGGCGCGTCCTTGGGCAAGTGGTCGCGATCGTGAAAGGCAAAGAGGTTGAAGCGGTTGCGCGAGAAGAGCCGCAGCCGGCCGTCCAATGCGTCGAGATCGTCGAAGTCGAGCAGCGCCATCGTCAGGCGGTAGCGCAGCTTGTGCTCGACCGCGCCGAAGCGGCGGTGGACCGTCAAACCGGTGTAGAGCGCCGAGGCCTGGCTCATGCCGCGGCCCGGACTTGGGCCGGCACGGCCTCCGGCGGTAGGTGGATGCGGCCCGACGGGTCAGGCAAGCTCCAAGGCCGGCGCACGCCGCCGAGCGCTTCGGCGACGGCGAGGCCGGCCTGCAGGCCGTCCTCGTGGAAGCCGGCGCCGAAATGCGCGCCGCAGAACCACACGCCGCCGGCGCCCTGCAGCGACCACAGCGCCTTCTGCGCCGCCAGCGCGTCGAGGTCGAACACCGGGTGCTCGTAGACGTCGTTGCGGACGACCGTCGCCGGCTCGAAGGTCGGGTTCAGCGTCACGAAGTAGTCGGGCGATGGCCGCAGCGCGTGCAGCCGGTTCATCCAATAGGTGACGCAGAGCCGGTCCATGTCGCCGCCGCGCTGCCCGATGTAGTTCCACGAGCACCACGCCCGCTTGCGCTTGGGCATGAGGCGCTTGTCGGAGTGCAGCACGGCGCGGTTGCGGCTGTAGCGGAAGGCGCCGAGCAGGCGGCGCTCGGCGGCGCTCGGCTGTGCCAGCGCGGCCAGCGCCTGGTCCGCGTGGGTGGCGAGGACGACCTGGTCGTGTCGCGCCGTGGCGCCCGACTTGTCGTGCAGCGTCACCCCGTCGGCGCCGCGCGTCACCGAAACGATAGGCGAGCCGAGCCAGATGGCGTCGGCGTACGGCGCCGTCAGCGGGCCGATGTATGAGCGCGAGCCGCCGGTGATGGTGCGCCAGATCGGGCGGTCAACGACCTTCAGCAGGCCGTGGTTGTCGCAGAAGCGTACAAAGCTCGCCGCCGGGAAGTCGAGCAGCGTCCTGGCCGGTGCCGACCAGATCGCCGCCGCCATCGGCAGCAGGTGATCCTCGCGAAAGGCCCGGCCGTAGCCGTCGCGGTCGAGGAAGGAGCCGAGGCTCATTGTCTCCAGCCCGACGAGCCTGCCCGGCGCCTCGCGGTAGAAGCGCAGCAGGTCGCGCAGCATGCCGAGATAGCGCGGGCTGAAGAGGTTGCCGCGCTGGGCGAACATGCCGGCTAGGTCGCGGCCGGCATATTCCAGCTTTCCGTCGTCGAGCGACACGGCGAAGCTCATCTCGGAGGGCTGCGTGGCGACGCCGAGACGGCGGAGCAAGGCAACGAGGTTGGGGTAGGTGTTCTCGTTGTAGACGATGAAACCGGTGTCCACCGGCGTGGTACCGACGTCGACGGTATGAGTATGGCCGCCCAGTCGCGCCGCAGCCTCGTACAGCGTCACGCGATGGCGCTGGGCAAGCAGCCAAGCACACGCCAGTCCGCTGATGCCCGCGCCCACCACCGCGACATCTAGCCTCTCCGTCGATCCCCTACTCATATCTCAGGTTTGGCCGCCTTTTTGCCCGGCCGCAGACATATGCAGCCATCCCCTCGCGTCTATATACGGACACAACGGGATTTTGGGTGCGCGTCGCTCGGGCTTCGCCGCAAACGGTGCCTGCCCCGCGGCGCCGAAGGGAGATCGAGGCCCATGGCTTGGCCCTGGCCCATCAACGGCGTGACGCTCGTCAACTCGCTCGCCATGAGCCGCGACGTCGAAGTGGTGCGCGACAACCGCTTTTCCGACGGCCGCCGCGGCTTGCTCGACGTCTACATGCCAAAGGCGGCGCACGACGCACCATTGGTGGTGTTCCTTTACGGCGGCGGCTGGGAGGACGGCGCGCGGGCCGACTACCGTTTCGCCGCCATGGCGCTCGCCCGCCGCGGCATTGTCACCATGGTGCCGGATTATCGGCTCTACCCCGACGTGCGCTTCCCCGATTTCATCGCCGACGGCGCCCGTGCGGTGCGCTGGGCGCGGCGCAACGCCATCGAGTTCGGTGCCGATCCCGGCCTGCTGTTCCTCGTCGGCCATTCCGCCGGCGCCTACATCGCCGCCATGTTGACGCTGGAGCGGCGCTGGCTCGACAAGGACAGCATGGCCGCGCTCTGCGGCACCGTCGGCATGTCCGGGCCCTACGACTTCCTGCCGCTGCGCAGCCCGACGCTGAAGCGCATCTTCGCGCCCGCAGGGGGCGACCTCAAGACCAGCCAGCCGATCGCCTTCGCGAGAGGCGACGCCGCGCCTATGCTGCTCATGACCGGCGCCGTCGACAAGACCGTCAGCCCCGACAACAGCCGCAAGCTCGCCGCGCGCATCCGCGCGCTCGGCGGCCAGGCCGACACGCGCATCTACCGTCGCGCCAGCCACACCACGATCATCGGCGCCTTCTCGCCGCTGTTCCGCCCGATGGCGCCGAGCCTCGCCGACACCGTGGCCTTCATCGGCGCGCGCGCCGACGCGGTGCACCCGCGGCCTGGTTCGCCACGCTTCTACCAGCCCAGCCGCTCGGCATGATCGTCACGACGGTCGCCGGCACCGGCCTCGTGTTGTCGGCGCTGATGGCGCTCGCCTGGTACGTGCAGTTTCGAACGCGCAATTCCGGCTGGTCCGACGTGTTCTGGTCCTACGAGATGGGGCTCGGCGGCGTGTTCCTGGCGCTGGTGCCGTGGAGCGACTGGCAGTGGCAGGCGCCCTCGGCCCGGCAGTGGCTCGTCGCCGTTCTGGTCGCCATCTGGTCGATGCGGCTCGGCACCCACATTCTGCGGCGCACGTTGGGCTCCTCCAGCGAGGATCCGCGCTACGCCCAGATGCGCAAAGACTGGAAGGAGGATTTCCAGTCCCGGCTGTTCTGGTTCCTGCAGATCCAGGCGCTGGCGGCCTTCGTGCTCGTGCTGTCGGTCGGCGTCGCCGGCCACAACCCGGCGCCGGGGCTGCGGCTGCTCGACGGACTCGGGGCGCTGGTGCTGCTCGGCGCCATCGTCGGCGAGGGCATCGCCGACACGCAGCTGAAGCGCTTCGTTGCCGACAAGGCGAACAGGGGCAAGGTGTGCGACGCCGGCCTGTGGGCCTGGTCGCGCCATCCCAACTACTTCTTCGAATGGCTGGGTTGGGTCGCCTACCCGATCATCGCCGTCGATTTCGCGGGCGAATGGCCGTGGGGCTGGGTGGCGCTCTCGGGGCCGGTCTTCATGTTCGTGCTGTTGCGCTACGTCAGCGGCGTGCCGCCGCTCGAGGAGCACATGGTGCGCAAGCACGGCGGCAACTTCCATGCCTACCAGGAGCGCACCAGCGCCTTCTTCCCGCTGCCGCCCGGCAAGAGCGAAGGCTGAAGTCGCTTAGGCGCGTGACTTGACGCCTCCGCGGTTTTCCGGAATGCCGCGCCGGTCCCGCCACGCCAGGAACCGAACCTCTTGTCCGCAGCAGCGCCGAAATCCGATTTCCTGCGCGTGCTGCAAGAGCGCGGCTTCATCCACCAGTGCTCCGACCTCGCCGCGCTCGATGCCAAGGCGCAGGCCGGCGGGCTCGCCGCATACATCGGGTTCGACTGCACGGCGCGCTCGCTCCACGTCGGCTCGCTGCTGCCCATCATGCTGCTGCGTTGGCTGCAGAAGACCGGCGGCAGGCCGATCGTGTTGGTCGGCGGCGGCACCACGCGCGTCGGCGACCCCTCCGGCAAGGACGAGAGCCGCAAGCTGCTCTCGGTCGAGGACATCGAGGCCA
>CAXTQM010000171.1:0-2426 GCA_964246205.1 uncultured Beijerinckiaceae bacterium
AAGCACAGGCGCGGATCGGTGTCGCGGCTGAGCGGGACCGTGGTGCTCGCCTTCCGCATCGACCGCGACGGCCGCGTCCTCGCCAAGGAGGTGTCGAAGACCTCCGGCAACGCCCAGCTCGACGCCGTCGGTCTCACCCTGCTGGCCGATGCCGCACCGTTCCCGCGCCCGCCCGCCGGGCTGGACGAGGCCGGCCTCTCGTTCACCGTGCCGATCCGCTTCAATCCGCGGCGGTGAGCCGAGCAACCAGGCATGCCGCGTCGCCGATCCAGCGGGAAGACCGTCCGGTGCCGTGCGAGCCGGCGTCTGATAGATGTCGCCGCATGCGCGCCCTCCGCCTCGCCCCCGCCATCCTGGTCGTCCTCGCCTTCGCCGACGTCGCGCGCGCGACAGAGGCGCTGCCGATCATCGTCACCTACGAGATGAAGCGGCAGACCGACGCCGATCTCGTCCAGCGCCGCGACCCGAAGGAATTCTGGGCGCGCCAGATCATGGCGCGTCTCGAGGACAGCAAGCCGGCGGCCAAGCTCGGCCTCGCGGCGTCGGCGACGGCCCGCGTGAGCTTCGTCGTTGGGCGCGACGGCAGGATCGTCTCGCAGGCGATCGACAGGACGTCCGGCATACCCGCCGTGGACAAGGCCGCTCTCGCCATGCTCGCTCGTGCCGCCCCGTTCGCGCCGATGCCGGCGGCGATCACCGACACCAGCCTGACCTTCACCCTTCCGTTGCGCTTCCGCTGAACGCCCAGCCGTGACAACAATCCGTCTTTTCGCCGCCAAGCGCGGCGGTTAAGACGGGTCCCGTGCCGGACTGACTGGTGTCACGGGGCGGACGACGAGGAAAAGGTACGCGGTGCGCCTTTGCTGATGCTCTGGGTCATCTTCGCGGTTTTGACGGCGGCGGCCGTGCTTGCCGTGCTGTGGCCGCTGTCGCGCGCGCCGACGACGACCGACACTCGCGAGCTCGACGTTTCCTTCTACAAGGCGCAGGCCGCCGAGATCGATCGCGACGTAACGCGCGGCGTCATCGGCGATGCGGAGGCTGCGGTCGCCCACAACGAGGCTGCGCGCCGTCTGATGGCGGCGAGCAAGGCCGCGCCGAACGACGTGCGTGGCGCCTCGCTGGTGGTCACGCGCTGGGTAGCATTAGCGGTAGTGCTGCTGGTGCCGGTCGTGACGCTCGGCGTCTACATGAAGGTCGGCGCGCCGAGCATGCCCGACGATCCGCTGGAGGCGCGCTTCAACGCTGATCCCGCCAAGATGGACATGGCGACGGTCATGGCTAAGCTCGAGCGTTCGGTGGCCAAGGACCCCAAAGACGGCCGCGGCTGGGCGCTGCTGTCGCGACTCTACGCGCGGCTCGGCCGGCCCGACGACAGCGCCAAGGCGTACGAGCACGAGATCGCGTTGCTCGGCCCCAGCGAGGAGCGCCTGTCGGCGCTGGCGGAGGACGAGACCACACTGGCCAGCGGCCACGTGACGCCCGAGGCGCTGGGGCACTTCGAACAGGCCGCCAAGCTCGACCCGAAGTCGCCGCGCGCCCGCTATTATCTCGCGCTCGCCGCCGAGCAGACCGGCGACAAGGCCAAGGCGGTGACGATCTGGAAGGCGATCGTCGCCGACGGGCCGTCGGAGGCGCCGTGGATCCCGACGATCAAGGCGCGCATCGCCGCCGCATCCGGCGAGCCGCTGCCGCCGGCGATCCCCGATGCGAGCCCCGCGGACGTCGCTGCCGCGGAGACCGATTCGCCCGACGGCGTCGACAGCCGACAGGCGAAGATGGCCGCGGCCGTTTCCGCCATGCCGGCCGGCCAGCAGCAGACGATGATCCACGGCATGGTGGACCGCCTCGCCAAACGCCTGAAGTCCAACGGCGGCGACCTCGACGGCTGGTTGAGGCTGGTCCGCGCCTACGGCGTGCTACAGGAACAGGACAAGGCCAAGACAGCACTCGCTGACGCCCGCCGCAACTTCGCCGCGGACGGCGGTGCCAAGAAACGCCTCGACGACCTCGCCCACGAGCTAGGGCTCGAAAGCTGACATGACCCGCAAGAAGCGCCGTCTCACCATCATCACTCTCGCGCTTGCCACCTTCGGCATTGCCGTCGGCATCTCGCTCTACGCGCTGCGCGACACGATCGTGTTCTTCTACGGTCCAACGGAATACGCTCAGAAGGCGCCGGTGGCCGGCACGCGATTGCGTATCGGCGGCCTGGTCGAGACCGGCTCCTTCAAGCGCGAGGGGCAGGGTCGCGTGATCTTCGCCGTCACCGACACCAAGCACGACATCCACGTCACCTACACCGGGCTGCTGCCGGACCTGTTCCGCGAGGGTCAGGGCGCCGTGGTCGAGGGCGTCGTCGGGCACGACGGCCTCTTCACCGCCGACAGCGTGCTGGCCAAGCACGACGAGCGCTACATGCCCAA
>CAXTQM010000171.1:2436-6010 GCA_964246205.1 uncultured Beijerinckiaceae bacterium
TCTGGAAGCAGGGCGATGCGCCGCCGCCGACCGTCGTCGACATGAAAGGCGCCGCCCCGCCGCCGCGCGACCAGCGCGCGAGCGCGACGCCGTGAGGGGCGCGCAGCTTTTTCTCCTCCCGCTTGCAGGAGAAGGTGGCCCCGCGAAGCGGGGTCTGATGAGGGTGATCCCGGAAAAGTGCGCATCGGAGGCGTCAAACCTGCAGCCCGGCGCCCTTATGCGACCCGACTTCGTCGGGCCACCTTCCCCCGAGACCGGGAGAAGGACCATTCCTTTCCTGCAGGACAGGCTCCGATGATCGTCGAGACCGGCCATTTCTGCCTGGTGCTGGCGCTGGCCCTGGCGATCGTCAACGCGGTCGTGCCGCTGATCGGCTACTATACGCGCGACGGGCGCCTGATCGGCGTCGCGCCGACGGTGGCTGTCGCCGGCTTTGCCTTCACGGCGCTGGCGTTTTGCGCGCTGACCTACGCCCACGTCGTTTCCGACTTCAGCCTCGTCAACGTCGTCGAAAACTCGGCCTCCTCCAAGCCGCTGATCTACAAGATTACCGGTGTGTGGGGGAACCACGAGGGCTCGATGTTGCTCTGGGTGCTCATCCTCTCGGTGTTCGCCGCGGCCGTGGCGCTGTTCTCGCGCGGCATGCCGGCCGACCTGCGCGGTCTCGTGCTCGGCGTGCAGAGCTGGATCGCCGCGACCTTCCTGCTGTTCATCCTGCTGACGTCGGACCCGTTCGCCCGCATCCTGGCGCCCCCGATCGAGGGGCAGGACCTCAACCCGTTGTTGCAAGACCTAGGGCTCGCGATCCATCCGCCGATGCTCTACCTCGGCTACGTCGGCTTCTCGATGACCTTCTCCTTCGCCGCCGCCGCGCTCATCGCCGGCCGCGTCGACGCCGCCTGGGCCCGCTTCGTGCGGCCCTGGACGCTGATCGCCTGGATCTTCCTGACGCTCGGCATCGCGATGGGCTCGTACTGGTCGTACTACACGCTGGGCTGGGGCGGCTTCTGGGCCTGGGACCCGGTCGAGAACGCCTCCTTCATGCCCTGGCTCGCCGGCACCGCGCTGCTGCATTCCGCCGTGGTCATGGAGAAGCGCGAAGCCTTGAAGGTGTGGACCATCTTCCTCGCCATCCTCGCCTTCTCGCTGTCGCTCGTCGGCACCTTCCTGGTGCGCTCGGGCGTGCTGACCTCGGTGCACGCCTTCGCCACCGATCCGCAGCGCGGCTTCTTCATCCTGATGATCCTGATCTTCTTCATCGGCGGCTCGCTGGCCTTGTTCGCCTGGCGTGGCGGCACGCTGCGGCAGGGCGGCCTGTTCGCTCCGGTCAGTCGAGAGGGCGCACTGGTCGTCAACAACCTGCTGCTGACGGCGGCCTGCGCCACCGTCTTCGTCGGCACGATCTACCCGCTGGCGCTGGAGGCTCTCACCGGCCAGAAGATCTCCGTCGGGGCGCCGTTCTACAACACCGCCTTCATTCCGATCTCGATCCCGGTGTTCCTCGCCATGCCGATCGGCTCGTCGCTGGCGTGGAAGCGCGGCGACCTGCTTGGCGCCGTCCAGCGCATGATGATCGCCATGCTGGCGGGCATCGCCGCGCTGCTGGTGTTCGCCTGGGTCGAGGGCGCGCCGATCATGTCCTACGTCATGGCGGGGCTCGCGATCTTCGTCATCGTCGGCTCCTTCTCCGACCTGGCGCGGCGCATCGGCGCCGGTGGCTGGGGCAACGCCTGGACCCGCGGCATCGGCCTGCCGCGCTCGGCCTGGGGAACGTCGGTGGCGCATGCCGGCCTTGGCGTTACGCTGCTCGGACTCGCTGCCGCCGGCTGGGGCCAGGAGGCGATCGTCGCGATGCGGCCGGGCGATATCGCGAAGGTCGGCCCCTACACGGCGCAGCTCGTCAGCGTATCGCCGGAGAAGGGCCCGAACTACGAGGCCGCCGTGGCGCGCACCGTGCTGTCGAAGGACGGCGAGGTCATCGCCAACCTCGAGCCGGCCAGCCGCTTTTATCCCGTGCGCAAGATGGCGCGGGCCGAGGCCGGCATCGTCACGCTGGGACTCGGCCAGTTTTACGAATCGATCGGCTCGCCGGTGGCCGGTTCGCCGACGATCGACGTGAAGCTGTACTGGAAGCCGCTGGTCACCCTGATCTGGATCGGCGCGCTGATCATGGGGCTCGGCGGCGGGCTTTCGCTGTCCGACCGACGGCTTCGCTTCGGCATCGCCGCGCGGGCCAAGCGCTCGCGCATCTCGGCGATCCCGGCGGAATGAGGCGCCTCTTCGCCACGTTGGGGCTGTGGATTGCGCTCGCGTCGAGCGGCCTGAACCCAGCCCGGGCCGTCGAGCCGGGCGAGATGCTCAAAAATCCGGTGCTCGAGGCCCGCGCTCGCGACGTGTCGTCAGGGTTACGCTGCCTGGTCTGCCAGAACGAATCTATCGACGAGAGCCACGCCGACCTTGCCCGCGACATCCGCATGCTGGTGCGCCAGCGCCTGCTTGCCGGCGACAGCAACAGCCAGGTCAAGGACTACCTCGTCGCCCGCTACGGCCAGTTCATCCTGCTGAAACCGCCGCTCGAGACGCAGACGCTGTTGCTCTGGGGCACGCCGTTCATCGTCCTGGTTCTCGGCGGCATCGGCATCGCGTTCGCTCTGCGCGGCCGCAAGGCGCCGCTCCGCGATCCGGCGCGGCCGCTCAGCGAGGCCGAGCAACAACGTCTCAATGAATTGCTCGGAACCCGGCCGGCCTGATCGGGCATTTTGCCGCTCTGTGCTGTGTTCGCGTATTTGTACCCGCACCAGCGTTCGCTTCGCGACTGTGAAGCGGACGGGATCGTGAGGGAGCAAGGCCAGCGGGATTAGCCAAGCCTCGCCCTAAGCGATCCGGAATCTAAGCCTGGAGCCTCGAACGTCGCTCGGGTGCGATGTCCCGGCCTCTCCTGACGCTCGCGTCGTCGCGCAAGCGAGCCGTTTGACATAGTGAAGCGATCAACCGGGCCGGTCTGCGGACCGTCGGCATAAGCCTGCCTCAAGGTGCGGGGAAAAACGTGTCCGTCTTTCCCGCTGCCCAATAGGCGGCGAGGCCGACCCATTCGTGCAGCGCCACGTCGAGGCGGCGCAACGAGTCCAGCGCTTCCGTCGTCGGCTTGTCATCGCGCGAGTTGCCGAAGGTGCGGTAGTCGACAGGGTAGGCGGTCATGTCCCAGCCGATGTGGCGGAAGATGCCGATCGAGCGTGGCATGTGGGCGGCGGAGGTGACCAGCAGCCAGCTCTCGCCCGGCTTCGGCCGCACAAGCGCGCGCGTCAAGGTAGCGTTCTCGTAGGTGTTGCGCGAACGATTCTCGAAGCTCATGCGCTCCGCCGGCAAGCCCAGCGACAGCCAAAGCTCGCGCACGCCGCTGGCCTCGTCGATGGCGCTGCCGGCATCGAGGTTGGCGGAGCCGCCGGTGAACACCAGCTGCGCCTGCGGATAGCGCAGCGCCAGCGCCACCCCGGCGGTCAGCCGCGCCGCCGCCTCCGTCAGGGTCGGCTGGCCCCGGGCGATCCCGAGATCCTCGTCGAGCGCGCCGCCGAGC
>CAXTQM010000172.1:0-5997 GCA_964246205.1 uncultured Beijerinckiaceae bacterium
GTCGCAGGCGGCGCGGCTCGTCGGCGCGCCCCTGCCGCTGTCGTGCGAGACCGGCGTCGCGGCGGCTATTACCGTCACCGAGGACGTTGCCACGACAGGCCAGCACTGGACCCGCCTCAACGCGCGGCGCGGCAGCTTTCCGCAGATCATCCATTCTTTGAAGCGCTTCGCTGGTCCGACCGGACTCGAGGAATATGTCGGCTGGGGCTTCGGCACGGCGCTGCGCGTGGCCGTTGAGCCCGAGGCGCTGGTGTTCCGCAGCGCCGCTACTTCCTGTCTTTCGGCATCGTCCGCCTCGCCCTGCCCGACTGGTTGTCGCCGGGCGACGTCACGGTGCGCCACCGCGGCGTCGGCGGCGGACGCTTCGTCTTCGAGTTGGCTCTGGAGCATCGGCGTTGGGGCGGATCGATCCACCAGGCCGGATTGTTCGAGGAGACGCACTCATGACGGCGCTGCTGGACCGAGCCGTCGCGGCGGTACGTCGGCTGCTGCCGCGCGACCAGGACGAGATCGCCCGTGGCCTGCTCGAGAAGGCGAGGCAGCCCGTCTCGAGCGCACCGCCAGACCAGAGCGTGAATGAACCTCTCGCTCCCGCCGAAGCCGATGCCTTCCGCCTGTAGCCTCGCGGCAGTCGCCGGCGAAACGCTTCCGCCTAGTTCCTCGAAAGGCGGCGGCCTGTGGCGGGCGAACCCTACCCATCCTCGTAGACCGGCTCGCCGGCGACAAGGGTGAGCTTCACCCTGCCCTCCATGCGGGCCGAATCGAACGGCGTGTTCTTGCAGCGCGAGCGCAGCTTCAGCGGATCGACCACGAAAGGCTCGTCCGGGTCGAAGCGAACGAGGTCGGCCGGCGCGCCGGCCTCGAGCCGGCCCTGCGGCACGCGCAGGATCTTGGCCGGATTCGATGTCATCGCGCGCAGCAGCACCGGTAGGCGGACATGGCCGGAGGTGACGAGGCGCAGCGCCGCCGGCAGCATGGTCTCGAGGCCGACGGCGCCGGCCTCGGCCTCGGCGAAGGGCAGGCGCTTGACCTCGACGTCCTGCGGATCGTGGTCCGACACGATGCAGTCGACGAGGCCCGAGGCGACACCCTCGCAGAGCGCCAGCCGGTCCTCCTCGCGGCGCAGCGGCGGCGCCAGCTTGAGGAAGGTGCGGTAGTCGCCGATGTCGATCTCGTTCAGCGTGAGATGGTTGATCGAGGTGGCGCAGGTCACCGGCAGGCCGCGCGCCTTGGCCTTGCGGATGATCTCCAGCGATCCGGCGGTCGTGATCATCGCCGCGTGGTAGCGCGCGCCCGTCAGCGCCACGAGCTGCATGTCGCGTTCGAGGATGATGGTCTCGGCCTCGCGTGGGATGCCGGGCAGGCCGAGCCGCGAGGCGAACTCGCCCTCGTTCATCACGCCCTGGGCGGCGAGGTCTGGGTCCTGCGCGAAATGGATGACCAGCGCATCGAAGTCGCGCGCGTAGACCAGCGCGCGGCGCAGGATCAGCGCGTTGCGGATCGTGCGCGAGCCTTCCGAAAAGGCCACCGCCCCGGCCTGCAGCAGCAGCCCGATCTCGGCGAGGTCCTCGCCGCGCAGCCCCTTGGTGATGGCCGCGCAGGGCAGGATGCGCACGCGGCCGGTGTCGCGGGCGCGGCGCAGCAGGAAGTCGACGACGGCGGGCTCGTCGACCGGCGGGCTGGTGTTGGGCAGTGCGAGGATCGAGGTGACGCCGCCGGCGGCCGCCGCTGCGGTCGCGGTAGCGATGGTCTCGCGGTACTCGGCGCCCGGCTCGCCGACGAAGGCGTGCATGTCGACGAGGCCCGGCGCCACGACGTCGCCGCGGCAGTCGATCGCGCGCACCCCCGCCGGCAGGCTGGAGGCAATAACGCCTGGCCCGACCTGGCGGATGAAGCCCTGCTCGATCAGCACGCCGCCGCGTGTCTCGGTGCCGGCGACGGGGTCGACGAGTCGGGCGTCGACGAGGGCGAGGGCGTGGGGCTGGGTGGCAAGTGTCATCGACCGACGTCTTACAGCGACCTGGAAGCGCCGGGATAGCGTTGCGGCGCAGCGGGTCGGAAATCCGATGGCCATTCGCACGCCAAAGATGAAAAAAGCACGGTTTATGTTATGTTCCTGCCGATGCAGCGGCGGCGACCTTCCCCTGGTCGGCCACGAAGGGGTATCGGCAATTATGGCGAACGCAGGCGATGTCTCGGGCGGCGGCGGGGCACTCAAGCGGCCGCCGGCCGAACCCGCCGCGAACCGTTCCGCGCGGCCGGACGGTGTGCCGCGCTCCGGCACGCCCTCAGAGGCCGACTACACCGCGGCCTCGATCGAGGTCCTCGAGGGATTGGAGCCGGTGCGGCGGCGACCGGGCATGTACATTGGTGGCACCGACGAGGCGGCCATGCACCACCTCTTCGCCGAGGTGCTCGACAATTCCATGGACGAGGCGGTGGCCGGCCACGCCACCTTCATCGACGTGGCGCTCGACGCCGAGGGCTTCCTCACCGTGACCGACAACGGCCGCGGCATGCCGGTGGAAGCGCACCCCAAGTTCCCGAAGAAGTCTACGGTCGAGGTCATCATGACCGTGCTGCACGCCGGCGGAAAGTTCGACTCCGGCGCCTACCAGACCTCCGGCGGCCTCCACGGCGTCGGCGTCTCCGTCGTCAACGCGTTGTCCGAGCAGCTCGAGGTCGAGGTCGCCCGGTCTCAGACCCTCTACCGCCAGACGTTTTCGCGCGGGTTGCCGACCTCGGCACTGGAGACCGTCGGCAAGGCGCTGAACCGCCGCGGCACAAGGGTTCGCTTCCGGCCCGATCCGCAGATCTTCGGGCCGGATGCCGTCTGGAAGCCGGCGCGGCTGTTCCGCATGGCGCGGGCCAAGGCCTACCTCTTTGGCGGCGTCGAGATCCGCTGGCACAACAGCGCCTTGAACAACGAAGGCAACACCCCGCGCGAAGCGGTTTTCCACTTTCCCGGCGGCCTGAAAGACTACTTGGCGCAGGACACCGCCGGGAAGGCGCTGGTTACCGACGCGGTGTTCACCGGCAAGGTGCAGAAGCCCGGCGGCCACGGCTCGCTGGAATGGGCGGTGTGCTGGCTCGCGGACGACGACGGCTTCGTCCATTCCTACTGCAACACCATTCCCACGGCGGACGGCGGCACCCACGAATCCGGCCTGCGCGCCGCCCTGCTCCGCGGCCTGCGCGAGCACGCCGAGCGCACCGGCCAGGCCAAGCGCGCCGCCGTGCTCACCGCCGACGACGTCATGGTCTCCTGCGCCGCGTTGATCTCGGTGTTCATTCGCGAGCCGGAATTTCAGGGCCAGAACAAGGGCCGGCTGATGTCGGTCGAGGCAAGCCGCATCGTCGAGGGCACGGTGCGCGACGCCTTCGACCATTGGCTCGCCGGCGCCCCTTCGCAGGCGACGCGCCTGCTGGATTGGGCGGTGGAGCGGGCCGAGGAGCGCCTGCGCCGCCGCGCCGAGAAGGACGTGCAGCGAAAGAGCGCGACGCGCAAGCTGCGATTGCCGGGCAAACTGGCGGATTGCAGCAACACCGGGTCGGCCGGGTCGGAAATCTTCATCGTCGAGGGCGATTCGGCCGGCGGCTCGGCCAAGCAGGCGCGCGACCGCGCCACGCAGGCAGTGCTGCCCCTTCGCGGCAAGATCCTCAACGTGGCGTCGGCGACGCGCGACAAGCTTGCCGCCAACCAGCAGCTCGCCGACCTGACGCTAGCGCTCGGTTGCGGCACCGGCGCCCGCTTCCAGCCTGGCGAGCTGCGCTACGAGAAGATCGTCATCATGACCGACGCCGACGTCGACGGCGCTCATATCGCCTCGCTGCTCATCACCTTCTTCTGGCGCGAGATGCCCAAACTGATCGACGGCGGACACCTCTACCTGGCGGTGCCGCCGCTCTACAAGCTGAAGCAGGGCGCCGCCCACGCCTACGCCCGCGACGAGCGCGACCGCGACCGGCTCCTCGCCAAGGGCGTTGGCGGCAAGGGCAAGGTCGAGACGCAGCGCTTCAAGGGACTCGGCGAGATGAACGCCCAGGAGCTGAAGGAGACCACGATGGATCCGAGGCGCCGCAACCTGCTCCGGGTCACGGTGATCGAAGGCGAGCATGAGCGCGCCGCCGACTCGGTGGAGCGCCTGATGGGCAACAAGCCAGAGGCCCGCTTTGCCTTCATCCAAGAACGTGCCGCCTTCGCCAGTGAGCTGGTAGACGTGTGATCTGGCCCGCCGCGCGAGGGAAATCGGTATCGTGATCAGAACTGGTACCGTTCGCGCTTGATTTCTCCGCTTACCAGCCACTAATCGACATCGTCGTCCTGTCATCCCCGCCGTGCTGCGCTACTATCTTGAGCACTGCCTCGACCCTGACCGTGAGAAGATCGCCGACTTCCTGCTGACGGCGGCGGCGGTCGGCGGCCTCATCAAGTGTCAGGGGCTGTCGAGAGCGCTGCCGGACGACCTGCAGCTCGGTGTCGAAACCAGCCTGGTGTATGGGCGATCATTCGATCTTCGAGCCCAACCTTTCGATCTTTCCGATGAAGAACACGACGAGCGTACGCGGCCCCGAAGTGCTACTCGCCATCGAGGTCGCGACGACGACGCTGCGGAAGGACCTGAAGCTCAAGGCGGCGATCTACGCCAACTTCGGCATCGCGGATACTGGGTTATCAGCACGAAGAAACTGACGACGATCGTGCACAGGGCTCCGGTCGATGGCGTGTGGACGTCCGTGGAGGTCGTGTCGGGGGGAGACCATCCTGCGGCACCCGAGCGCGCCAGCGTTTTCCGTGCGGCTCGCCGGCATCTGACGCCGCCGTTCGGAACCAGTCAGGGAGCCACGGCGTCGAGAATGAAGCGGAGCGTGTGGAGTGTACCCTTGCCGCTTCGTGGAAGCGTTTGCGCTCCCTCGACCATTCCGTCGAACACCAGCACCGGTTCGGCGCAGGCGTCGCGCAAACCCCGGGCGCACGCCGCTCCCTCAGCTGCATAGGCGGTGGCGTCGCCGCACAGGCAGGCAGCCCTGGCGCCGCTCGCTATAAAAGCTTGCACGATGGCGGCGACGTCGCTCGCCTCCAGCTGAGGCGGCGCGACGGCGATGCCGACGGCGGCGAGCAGATTGGCAGCGGCAGCGGCACGCGGGCCGAAGGCGGCGGCCCCGCCTAGCGCCGCCAGGAACAGGCGCGGACGCTCGCCGGAAGCGGCCAACCCTTCAGCTCGACCACGTAGTGATTCGACGAAGGCGGCGTCGCGGCAGGAAGGCAGAGACCCTGGAATAGACCAAGGTCGGCGCGGCACGTCGAAGACCGCGACGGGCGGCGCGGCGAGGTCGGGGAAGAGCGTCGTTCCGACGATGCCGTGTGCGAAGGTTTCGAGATCGAGCATCCGCCGTCCACGATCAAGACCGCATTGGTACGCAATGCTTCGGCCGAGATGTTCTGGTTCGTTTTCAGTGAGCCTCTTGTCGTGACGCCCAGCCTCAATCCCGCCTGTTCGCTCGATCTCCTGAAACAGCACCCACGCCGCCCGGCACAGCTCCTCCGTCAGCGCCTCCAGTGCGCCGGAGCCGGCGGCGGGGTCGTCGACCCGGCCGAGGTGGGCCTCGTCTAGCAGCACGCGTCCGGTGTTACGGGCGAGCCGCCGCGTGGCGGCGTCAGGCAGGCCCTGGACCAGGGTCATCGGCAGCACGGTGATCGTGTCGGCGCCGCCGAGCCCGGCGGCGAACACCGCCGCGGTGGCGCGCATGGCGTTGGTGTGGGGATCGTAGCGCGTCATCATGCGCCACGAGGTCGCGGCGTGCAGCTTCAACCGCCCGGGCTGCAGTCCGCAGGCCGCTTCGAGCCAAGCCCAGAGCCGGCGAATGGCGCGCGCCTTGGCCAAGCCTACCAGCACGTCGGCGTCGAAGGCCAGCAGCACGGCGACGGCGTCGCGTGCCGCGTCGAGCGACAGGCCGGCGCCCTCAAGGCGGCGCCAGTGGCCGACGGCCGAGGCG
>CAXTQM010000173.1:0-5995 GCA_964246205.1 uncultured Beijerinckiaceae bacterium
CGCCTCCGCCGAGGCGGGTGGAAGCGGCGCCGACGGATCGCGCCGGTCCTCAGAAGGGATGACCTGCCGGGTCAGCTTCTCGATCGACTTGAGGTAGGCTCGCTCCTCGCCGTCGCACAGCGAGATCGCGCGGCCGTCGGCACCGGCGCGCGCGGTGCGGCCGATGCGATGGACGTAAGATTCCGGGATGTTGGGCAGGTCGAAGTTGACGACGTGGCTCACCGCGTCGACGTCGATGCCGCGCGCCGCGATATCGGTCGCCACCAGGATCTTCGTGGCGCCGTTCTTGAAGGCGGCCAGCGCCTTCTCGCGCTGCGCTTGGCTCTTGTTGCCGTGGATCGCCGCGGCGGGAATGCCGTCTTCGGCGAGATGCTTCACCACCTTGTCGGCGCCGTGCTTGGTGCGGGTGAAGACCAGTGCGCGGTCCATCCCCTCCGAGCGGATCAGCCCCGCCAGCACCACGCGCTTGCGATGCGTCTCGACGAACAGCACCTTCTGGTCGATGCGCTCGGCGGTGGTGGCGACGGGCGCCACCGAAACCTTGACGGGGTCGCGCAGCAGGTCGCCGGCGAGCGCGCCGATCTCGCGCGGCATGGTGGCCGAGAAGAACAGGCTCTGGCGGTCCTTCGGCAGCTTGGGGGTGATGCGTCGGATGGCGTGTATGAAGCCCATGTCGAGCATCTGGTCGGCCTCGTCGAGGACGAAGATCTCGACCTTGTCGAGGCGCAGCGTGCGCTGGTCGAGATGGTCGATGAGCCGGCCCGGCGTCGCCACCAGGATGTCGACGCCGCGCATAAGGCGGTCGATCTGCGGGCGGATCGAGACGCCGCCGAACACCACGGCGACGGAGTAGCCGAGGTGCTTGCCGTAGGTGCGGAAGCTTTCGGCGATCTGGCTGGCCAGTTCGCGCGTCGGCGACAGCACAAGGCATCGGCAGGTGTTGCGCTCCGGCCTGCGGGTGTCCATCGACAGGCGGTGCAGGATTGGCAGCGCGAAAGCGGCGGTCTTGCCCGTGCCGGTCTGGGCGATGCCGAGCAGGTCGCGCCCTTCCATGACGTAGGGAATGGCCTGCGCCTGGATCGGCGTGGGTGTCGCGTAATTCTCTTCGGCCAGTGCTTTGAGGAGCGGCGCGGCAAGGCCGAGTTCGGAGAATGCGGTCAAGATTGTTCCGGGCATGCGGTCGGGAACCGCCTGAGCGGGACAAGACCTCGGGGAAGGGGGATGCCGTGCGTGACCGGCGTCTGTCTACCGGAGCCAGGCGGTTCGCGTGCGCGGCATCCTCTTCGAGGAGCGGCATACGATCACGCGGCCAGGAAGCCGGGCCATCATGCGATGGGCTGATCGGCATGTGAGGCGATTCACCGGAAAGATCAAGCGAATTGATGTTGCGCCGCACATCGGAATTCGCATGGCGGGGGGCTGACAGAATCGAGAACGCCACCCATAGTCTGTCCGTGTCCAACGAACTGAAAGGAGGTGATCCGGTGTCTCTAGGTCATGTCGCGAGCCAGCTGGATGTCTCTCGTGAAACTGCGAGTGTCGCCTGAGACGTCAGCCGTCGCGCTGACGAAGCTGGGGCTCTGCCGGTAGCCGGCTCGAGCACCTCCGAAAACGGCGAGCCCCGGCTTAAAAAGCCGGGGCTTTTCTTTTGCCGCCGCGATCTTCGCGTCTGCGATTGCCTCGGCAGGACGGAAAGTTGGTCCGTCCACAGCACAGCTTTGTTTCGGGATGGTTACCCGGCCAAGCGGTGCTATCTTGTGGCCGTCCCATTCGCATGTGATTCGGCTTGAGCGGCAGGCCGAACCAGCAAACGGGCAGCGTGTCGAGGGCGTATCTTGTCCAGCAAGGAAATCTTTTCTCTCCACCGCGACGTCGAAGCCACCGACGACGCGGGCGAGGCGCTCGAGATCGTCGAGCTCGGCGGTCGCGTTAAATGGTTCGACGTCACCAAGGGCTACGGCTTCATCGCGCAGGACGGCGGCGGTGCCGACGTTTTGCTGCACATCACCACACTCCGCCGCGACGGTTTCTCCACCGCCGTAGAAGGTGCGCGCGTGGTCTGCGAGGCCACGGTTCGCAGCAAGGGACTGCAGGTCTTCCGCATTCTCTCCATGGACGAGTCGACGGCGGTCCATCCCGCGCAGGTGCCGGCCCGCACCCACGTGCAGGTGACGCCTACCGGCGGGTTCGAGATCGTCGTCGTGAAATGGTTCAACCGCGTGCGCGGCTTCGGCTTCGTGTCGCGCGGCGACGGCACCGACGACATCTTCATCCACATGGAGACGCTGCGGCGCTACGGTATCGCCGAGTTGAAGCCCGGTGAGAGCCTGCTGGTGCGCTTCGGCGACGGGCCTAAGGGCCTGATGGCCGCCGAGGTGCGGCCCCTCGATGCTGTCTTGCCACTGTCCCATTGACATGTTTGATCCGCGTTTTGTTGCGCGAAGGGCGGACGTGAGGGCATTCAGCAGGGGCGCGACGGCGTGTGGCGTGACGGTTGCCGGCGTGATCGTCTTGGGCTTGACGGCGGCGTTTGCGGCCGCGCCGCTCGAAGGCCTGACCGTCGATACGGCGAGCGGGCCGCATCGCTTCAAGGTCGAGGTCATGCGCACCGAGCCGGATCGCGAGCGCGGCCTGATGTTCCGCAAGACCATGGCGCGCGACCACGGCATGCTGTTCGAGTACGAGGCCGAGCAGCCCGTCGCGTTCTGGATGCACAACACCTACCTGCCGCTCGATATCGTCTTCATCGGCAAGGATGGCCGCGTGGTCCATGTCGCGCGCGACGCCAAGCCGATGGACGATTCGCTGATCCCCTCCGGCTCACCTGCCCTCGGCGTGCTCGAGCTCGACGCCGGCACCGCCAAGGCGATCGACCTCAAGGACGGCGACCGCGTGCATCACGCGATGTTCGGCGACGCCGCGCGCTGACCGGCTCCGGCCCGGCGGCATGCTTGCTCCGCGAGGCGGCACCCTCTACGGTTCGGCCGCTCGGCGCCCGGCGGAGCGCAGGCCGTTCGCCCGGTGCCATGGACCCCGAAACCTCGTGACGTTCCCGCGCCGCCTCGTCGCCTTTCTCCTGAGCCTGCTGATCCTCTTCGGCAACCTCGGGCCGGCGGCCGCGATCGAATCCTCTCGCGTGCCGCTCGATGCGGCGGCCATCGACCTGACCCACGCCGTCGAGAGTTATTCCTCGCAGGGCGATCGCCTACTGGTCTCGACCGCGCCCGGGGCCGACGGCATCGTTCGCCGCATCGAGGTGCGCGCCAAGGATCCCGGCACCCGGCCAAGTTGGATCGTGTTCGCGCTGACCAACGATTCCGACGAGCAGATCGAGCGCCTGATCGTGGCGCCGCACTTCAGGATGGTCGGCTCAGGCGTGATCTGGCCCGACCTCGGCGCCATCCGCATCTCCTCGATCACCGCAAGTTCCGGCAACTCGCCCGAGCGTGAGGATTCGTCCGAAGCCGACGTCTTCCGGCTGACGCTCGATCCCGGCACCACCGTCACCTACGTGGCCGAGCTGGCGACGCCCAACCTGCCGCAGCTAACGCTGTGGGAGCCCGACGCCTACAAGGACAAGCTGACGAGCCTGACGCTCTACAAGGGCATCGTCATCGGCATCGCCGGCTTGTTGGCGCTGTTCCTGACCATCGTCTTCGTGGTCAAGGGCGCGGTGATCTTCCCGGCGGCGGCGGCGCTGGCCTGGGCGGTACTCGCCTACGTCTGCATCGACTTCGGTTTCTGGGACAAGCTGTTCGGCACCTCGGGGGCGAGCGACCGCATCTGGCGCGCCGGCGCCGAGACGACGCTGGCGGCGACGCTGCTGGTGTTCCTCTTCGCCTACCTCAATCTCAGCCGCTGGCACGTGCGCGCCTCGCGCGTCGCCTCGGCCTGGCTGATCTTCCTCGTCGCGCTGATCGCCTTCGCCGTGTTCGACGCGCCTGTGGCGGCGGGCGTCGCCCGCATTTCGCTCGCCACCGTAGCAGCGGTCGGCTTCATTCTGGTGCTCTACCTCTCGACCCACGGCTACGACCGCGCCGTCATGCTGATCCCGACCTGGTTCCTGCTGCTGGCCTGGGTGGTCTGCGCAGCCTTCATCGTCACCGGCACGCTCACCAACGATCTCGTCGCCCCGGCTCTGATCGGCGGGTTGGTCCTGATCGTGATGCTGATCGGCTTCACCATCATGCAAAATGCTTTCGCCGGCGGCGGGCTCGGCAGCGGCTCGGTGTCCGACTCCAGCCGCAAGGCTCTGGCGCTGACGGGCTGCGGCGACATCATCTTCGACTGGGACGTGCCGGCCGACCGCATCTTCGTCAGCCCCGAGGTCGAGGCCCAGCTCGGCCTCGCTCGCGGCACGCTGGAGGGGCCGGCCGCCGGCTGGCTCGACGTGCTGCACCCCTTCGAGCGCGACCGCTACCGCGCCTGCCTCGACACCATGCTCGAGCAGCGCCGCGGCCGCATCAACCAGGAGTTTCGGCTGCGCGCCGCCGACGGCCACTACTTCTGGTACGCGATGCGCGCGCGGCCGGTGGTCGGCCCGGACGGCGAGGTCATCCGCGTCATCGGCACGCTCAGCGACGTGACCGAGGGCAAGGTGGCCGAGGAGCGGCTGCTGCACGACGCGGTGCACGACAACTTGACCGGCCTGCCCAATCGCGAGCTGTTCTTCGACCGGCTCGAGGCTGCGCTGACCTTCGCCGCCAACGACCCGCGACTGCGGCCCACCGTCTTCTGCATCGACGTCGACCGCTTCAAGCAGATCAACGAGGGCGTCGGCCTCTCGGCCGGCGACTCGATCCTGCTGACGCTGTCACGCCGGCTGTCGCGCCTGCTCAAGCCGCAGGACACGATCTCTCGGCTGTCAGGCGACCAGTTCGCCGCCATCGTCCTCTCGGAAAACGACCCCGACCAGACCGTCGCCCTGGCGAACGTGCTGCGCCGAGCGCTCTCCACGCCGGTAACCTTCGCCGAGCGCGAGATCCCGCTCACCGCCTCGATCGGCCTCGCCCTCTACGATCCGCAGATGCATCCACGCCGCGAGGACATGCTGAAAGACGCAGAGATCGCGATGCGCCATGCCAAAAAAGGCGGCGGCAACCGCATCGAACTGTTCCGCCCGACCATGCGCTCGCTGCGCTCCGACCGCATCGCGCTCGAATCCGACTTACGGCGGGCGCTCGACCGCGGCGAGATCAAGGTGTTCTTCCAGCCCGTCGTGCGGCTCGAGGACCGCACCGTCGCCGGCTTCGAGGCGCTGCTGCGCTGGGACAACCCGCGGCTCGGCCGGCTCTCCCCGGCGGAGTTCATTCCCATCGCCGAGGAGACCGGTGCCATCGTCGACCTCGGCATCTTCGCGCTCGAGCGTACCGCCCGCGAGCTCGCCGCCTGGCAGCGCGCGCTCGACGTCGACCCGCCGATCTTTGCCTCGGTCAACGTGTCGTCGCGCCAGCTGCTGCGCCACGACCTGCTGCACGACGTCAAGGCGGTGCTGACGCGCTGCGACGTGACGCGCGGCTCGCTCAAGCTCGAGCTGACCGAGAGCCTGGTCATGGAGAATCCGGAATATGCCGCGCAGATCCTGACGCGCATCCGCGAGCTCGGCGCCGGCCTCTCGCTCGACGATTTCGGCACCGGCTATTCGTCGCTGTCCTACCTCCAGCGCTTCCCCTTCGACACCATCAAGATCGACCGCTCCTTCGTGCACAACACCACCGCCAAGGGCTCGAAGCCGGTGATCCTGCGCAGCATGGTGGCGCTCGCCCACGACCTCGGCATGGAGGTCGTCGCCGAGGGCGCGGAGACGGAGAGCGACGCCATCGAGCTGTATCAGCTCGGCTGCGAATACGCCCAGGGCTACGCCTTCGGGCACCCGATCAGCGCGCTGGATGCCCGCAAGCTGGTGGGGGCGGCGACGGCGGCGGCGTAGCCCGGCCGTCATTGCGGGCACCGCAACGGGGATGCTGTTGCACCCCCACCTTCTTTAAGGTATAGT
>CAXTQM010000174.1:0-1674 GCA_964246205.1 uncultured Beijerinckiaceae bacterium
GCGCCACCACCGGGGTCGCGACGACGGGCGTGACCACGGGGGGCGCGGCAACGGGCGTCACCATGGGGGTTGCGGCAACGGGCGTCACCGTGGGCGTCGCGACCACGGGCGTCACGGAGGTCGCGACGACAGGGGTCACCAAGGGTACAGCTGCGACGGGTGTCATGATCGGCGTGGCGGCGGGCGCTGCAGCAGTTGGAGCCGCAATGGCGGTGAGGACGGTGGCCACGGGCATCGTCGCAACGGGCGCGAGCTGCTGCTGCAATTGCACCGCCTGCAGCGCCTGCGCGCGCACGCGAGCCAGAGCGTTGCCGGCCGAGAACACGGCGGTGTAGTCGAGGCCGTTGATGGGCGCCGGCACAGGGTGCGCCACCGGCAGGTCCATGGATGGGATCGTCGAGGCGGCCAGGGCTGCGGTCGCGGCGCGCGCCTTGGCCGAGGCGCCGCCACTCTGCCCGCCGTGGCTGCCGAGCGCCTTCATCAAGGCCTGAGCGGAGGCCATGTCGAACCGAACCGGCGGCGAAATCGAGCCGCCCGCCGAGTCGACGAAAACCGCGAAGCCGGGCCGCCGTATCACCGTCTCGGAGACGGAGTTGCGGACGGTCAGGGTGCCGTAGGCGTTGACGACGATGGTGCCGCCCTTGAAGTCGCGCGGTACGCCGGGGATGGAGGCCGCCGCGGCGGCATCCTTGATGCTACCGATCATGCCGATGCCGCCACGGATGCCGATGGTCACCGTCGGCGTGACGACGGTGGTACCGCCGCCGTGGCTGATGTCGCCGCCGACGTAGCGCAGGATGCCCCTGTTGAGCTTCGCCCGCATCGTGCCGGCCTCGCCCGGCTTGTAGACGAACTCGTCGATCACGATGTCGCTGTTCTCGCCGAGGTTCAGCGTGCTGCGATCGAGGAAGGTGATCTGGGCGGAGCCGCCGCGGCGCGTGGCGATATGGTCCTTGAAGAAGACGTCGTCGCCGGGCTTCAGCGCGCGCTGCGCCTTGTTGGGGGCGCGACCCGTCGGGTCGGCATTGGCCGCACCGATGGCGCCGACCACCTCCTGCGCGAGGGCCGGCGCGCAGAGCGTCGCGAGACCGGTGGCCAGGATCAGGACCGTCCGCGACGGGAGCAGATGATGTGCGGCTGTCATCAGAAATGCACCAGCGGTCCGCTCAGGACGGAGAAGTTGCGGAGGCGATAATTCGGGATGTTGGAGGCGACCGCGCCGTACTGCACGTTGGTGACGAGGTCGAAGCGCGCGCTCAGCGGCGTGTCCAGCACGAGGCCGACCTGCAGCTCGTTGTCGTGCCGCGTGATCGCGGGATCGATGTAGGGGTTGGGCGCGTCGAAGCGCGATTGCAGCAGCTTGACGTAGGGCGACACCGTCCAGGGCACCGAGGCGAAGGTTAGCGGCGACGGCAGGCGCGCCACGAGCGCGAGCTCTTCCCCGTAGTTGTTGAGGGACTGGTAGTCGAACGACGCCGAGTCGCGCGTGTAGAACAGCCGCCCGATGACGCTGAGGCTCGGGTTGATGACCGCCGAGGCGGCGAGCGACGCCGTCGCGGTATCGCCGGAGTTCAGGCTGGAGAACACGCTGATGTTGGAGAAAGAGACGCGGCGCACTTCCGCGCCCGGCTGCAGCAGCAGGTTCGGCAGCACCGGCATGTCGGCGATGATGCC
>CAXTQM010000174.1:1774-5983 GCA_964246205.1 uncultured Beijerinckiaceae bacterium
TCGTAGCCGATCTGCGCCAGCTCGAAGCCGTTGCCGTCGGACCCGCGGTCGCGCGGATGGGTCAGCACGTAATCCTGGCTGGACAGGCGCAGGATGTTGTTGTCGGGGTTGAAGGCGGCGTTGGTCTGGTAGCGCAGGCCGCCCTGCAGCGTTCCGAAGACGTGGCTGCCGGCCACCGCGTCGCGAGTCGCCGGCTCGACCGTCGCGATCTTGGCCCGGATGATCGGGTCCACGCCTTCGCCTGAGGAGGCGGAGTCGAAATACTGCTTCGCCATCTGCGGCGATTGCAGCTGGGCGTACAGCAGCCCCAACTGCGCCTGGACCGCCTTGTCGGCGGGCAGATAGTAGAGCACGCGCTCGAGCGCGCCGATCGCGCCTTCGTAATCGTGCACCGCGATGCAGCCCTTGGCGTAGGCGAGCGCGAGCGGCACGTCCGTCGGGTTCTTCAGGGATCGGCGGAACAGCGCGTCGCGTTCCGCAAGCTGCGACGGCGCGCCCGCTGGCTCGGACGCCCTCGCTGCCACGACAGCCGTACCGAGAAGGGCCGTCGCGAGCAGCGATACCGCTGGCATCCGCCCAAAGGCAGCCCGGAAGCAGCGGCGCGGAAGGCCCGCGTGCGAGATTTGCTGATCGAGGCGCCGCTGCTTTTCCACAGCGACGACAATCCTCGAACATGGTTAACAATCGACTTACCCTTACGTCATCTGCGGCGCCGGGCCGAGGTGGCGTAAAGCTTCATTTAAGAAAGTCGAGGCCTATCGCCCGGAAGCGTTCGGGGTCGTCGCCCCAGTCGGGGCGCACCTTGACGAAGAGGAAGAGGTGCACGTTGTGCTCGGCCGCCTCGACGATCTCCTTGCGCGCGGCCGAGCCGATCGACTTGATGGTGCGACCGCCCTCGCCGATGACGATCTTCTTGTGGCTGTCGCGGGTCACGTAGATCGTCTGCTCGACCCGCGCCGAGCCGTCGGGCTGGTTTGTCCAGCTCTCGGTCTCCACCGTCGACTGGTAGGGAAGCTCGTCGTGCAGCCGCTCGAAGAGCTTCTCGCGGGTGATCTCGGCGGCGAGCGAACGCAGCGGGGCATCGCTGACTTGGTCCTCGGGGTATAGCCAAGGGCCAGGCGCCATCAGCGCGCCGAGGTGGGCTACGAGCTTGGGCACGCCGTGGCCGCGCAGCGCCGAGATCATGAAGGTGTCGGCAAACAGCCCGCCGGCGTTGAGTTCGGCCGCTCGGCCCAGCAGCGTCTCTGCCTCGACCGTGTCGATCTTGTTGAGGATCAGCAGCTTGGGCGGCTTCACCCCGGCCAACCCCTCGATGATCGCCTTGGTCTCTGGGTCGGCGCCCCTGCGGGCATCGACCAGCAACGCGATGGCGTCGGCGTCCCCGGCGCCGGCCCAGGCCTTGGCAACCATGGCGCGATCGAGCCGGCGCTTGGGCGCGAAGATGCCCGGCGTGTCGACGAAGATGATCTGCGCCGCTCCCTCGAGCGCGATGCCGCGCACCAGCGCCCGCGTGGTCTGCACCTTGCGCGAGACGATCGAGACCTTGGTGCCGACGGCCTGATTGATCAGCGTCGACTTGCCGGCGTTGGGCGCGCCGATCAGCGCGACGAAGCCGCAACGTGTGTCGCTCATGCCGGCACCGTATCGGCTGAGACCTCGAGTACGATGCCCTCGCGCGCCATGAAGGTCGAGGCAGCCGCCATCTCGGCGAGCCGCTTGGAGGCGCCCTGCGCCTGGGCCTCGGCATGGGCCTCGACCACCACGGCGACGGTGAACCGCGGCGCATGGTCGGGGCCGCTGCGCCCGGTTTCGCGGTAGAGCGGCGCCGCGAGCTTGCGCCCCTGAGCCCATTCCTGCAACGCCGTCTTGGGGTCGCGCAATGGGCGCTCGGGCGCCAGCATGCGCCCGGCGAAGTCGCGCCGCACCAGGGCCGCCGCCGCTGGGAGCCCGCCGTCCAGGAACACCGCGCCGATCACTGCCTCGCAGATGTCGCCGAGGATGGCGCGGCGCAGCGCGCTACGCTCGCCGGCGACGAGGCGGATGTGCGGCGCCACGCCCCAACCCTCGGCCACGGCGGCGCAGGTCTCGCGGCGCACCAGGGCGGCGAGACGGCGCGACAGCTCGCCCTCGTCGGCGTCGGGAAAAGTCTCTTGCAGCATGTCGGCGACGGCGAGGCCGAGAACCCGGTCGCCCAGGAACTCCAGCCGCTGATAGCTCGCCACACGGCTCTCGGCGGCGCCGACGTGAGTGAGCGCCCGCGCCAGGATCTCGGGATCGTGGAAACGACGGCCGAGCGCCTCTTCGAGCTCCGCCAGCGGCGGCTTGGGTCGGGGGCCCTTCAAGGGACCGGGGTCAAGCTTCGCGCCTCAACGCACCACCTTTCCGATGCGGCTCCAGCGTACGGAATAGGGCCACTCCCAAACCTTCCAGGCAGGGGCGGAAACGGAGAAGAAAATGATCTCGGCCCTTCCGATGAGGTTCTCGAACGGCACGTAGCCGACACCGCCTTGGTCGGGCGCCACGCGGCTGTCGAGCGAGTTGTCGCGGTTGTCGCCCATCATGAAGTATGAGTTCGGCGGCACCTTGTAGACGTCGGTGTTGTCATTGAAGCCGGTGTCGCCCTGGATCTCGATGATCTTATGGGTGACGCCGCCGGGCAACGTCTCCTCGTAGGTCGGGACGTCGGCGTCCTGGCCCTCGTAATTCTCGGTTCGCACGCTCTTGATCGGGGTGCGCGGCACCTCGACGTCGTTGATGTAGAGGCGGCCCTGCTTCATCTGGATCGTGTCGCCGGGCAGACCGATCAGGCGCTTGATGTAGTCTGTGGTGTTGTCGCGCGGCAGCTTGAAGACGATGACGTCGCCACGCTTCGGCGGCGTCGCCAGGATGCGGCCTTTGGAGAAGTCGGGGCTGAACGGAAACGAGAAGCGCGAATAGCCGTAAGCGTATTTCGAGACGAACAGGAAGTCGCCGACGAGCAGCGTCGGGATCATCGAGCCCGAGGGGATGTTGAACGGCTGAAAGGCGAAGGTGCGCACCACCAGCGCGATCAGCAGCGCCTGGACCACCACCTTGACCAGCTCGAAGAATCCGCCGTCCTGCGCCTTGGGCTTGTCGCCCGTCGCGGGCTGGCCGTCGACTCTTGCGGACTTCGTCATGCGTCGGGTCTCGAGGGGTGCGGAGTTGGTCGCTTGGGGGGTGCGGCGCCAGGGGACCGGCGCGAAGCGGGGTGCTTATCACGCGGGTTCGGCCCGGTACAGGAGCGCCGACGACATGGAACGGTCGCCGTCATGCCGCTGTGACGAACTGGCTTCTGCCCGAAAGTTCATATCGCATTCACGCTGGCGATGCGCATTCTGATGCAACAAACACAACGATCTGGGGCGAGCAATGCGGCTTCTGCGGGTGACTCTGATGGCAGCGTTGCTCGGCGCATGCGCCATGCCGGCGCTGATGGCCACGCCCGCCGCGGCGCAGGTCCTGCTCGTCGTGTCGCTGCCACCACCGCCGCTGCCGATCTACGTGCAGCCGCCGATCCCCGAACCCGGCTATCTCTGGGAGCCGGGCTACTGGAACTACGACGACGACTACGGCTACTACTGGGTGCCCGGCACGTGGGTCGAGCCGCCGGCCGTCGGCCTGCTGTGGACCCCCGGCTATTGGGGCTACGACAACGGCGACTACGGCTTTCACGCCGGCTATTGGGGCGAGCGCGTCGGCTTCTACGGCGGTGTCGACTACGGCTTCGGCTACACCGGCGGCGGCTATTACGGCGGGGCGTGGCGCGGCAGCAGCTTCTTCTACAACCGCTCGGTCACCAACATTACCAACGTGACCAACATCACCAACGTCTACACGCAACCGGTCGCGGTCGACCGCTCGGGGAGCCGGGTCAGCTTCAACGGCGGCCAGGGCGGGCTGCAGGCGCGGCCGACCCCGCAGCAGATCGCGATCGGCCGCGAGCAGCACGTCCAGCCCACCGCAGTGCAGCAGCAGCACCTGCAGATCGCCCGGCAGGACCCTTCGCTGCGCGAGGCGCAGAACCACGGCCGCCCGACAGTGGCGGCGACGGCGCGGCCGACCGCTTTCAAGGGACCAGGCGTGGTGCAGGCGCAGGCCGCCGGCGTCCGCCCCGCTGGCCAGGCCATCCCGCAGGGCCATGTCGCGGTAACGCCCGGCAGACCTGCGGCCGCGCCGGGCTGGCCGGGC
>CAXTQM010000175.1:0-5109 GCA_964246205.1 uncultured Beijerinckiaceae bacterium
CCCGCCGTGGCGCCGCCGATCGGAGCGCGCCAGTCGGCACGCGCCGCGCCCGCCGGCCCGATGGCGGCGGCGACGAGGAGCGCAAGGGGAAGAGCGTCACGCATGCTGGGCACTCGGCTAGGCGGCATCCGCGGCGGCAGCGGGGCAGCCTCATTCCTTTTGCGGCTGTTTTGTAAAGAATTGCGCCTCGTGGCCGGCCGGGCACGCTTCCAGGCCGCCACGCATCGGCGTACAAGCCCGCCGCCGCTGCACCTTGGCACCGCGCCTGCACCCGGAAGGACCTCCCATGACGGCCATCGTCGACATCGTCGCCCGCGAGATCCTCGATTCGCGCGGCAACCCGACGATCGAGGTGGACGTGACGCTGGAAGACGGCTCGATGGGCCGCGCCGCCGTTCCCTCGGGCGCCTCGACGGGTGCCCACGAAGCGGTCGAGCTGCGCGACGGCGACAAGTCGCGCTACGGCGGCAAGGGCGTGCGCACCGCCTGCGACAGCGTCAACCGCGACATCTTCGATGCCATCGGCGGCTTCGACGCCGAGGACCAGGTGCACATCGACGAGACGATGATCGGCCTCGACGGCACGCCCAACAAGGCGAGGCTCGGCGCCAACGCCATCCTCGGCGTGTCGCTGGCCTGCGCCAAGGCGGCGGCGGACGTCGTCGGCATGCCGCTCTACCGCTACGTCGGCGGCGTCCAGGCGCGCACCCTGCCGGTGCCGATGATGAACATCATCAACGGCGGCGCCCACGCCGACAATCCGATCGACTTCCAGGAATTCATGATCATGCCGCTGGGTGCCGAAACGCTAGCGGAGGCCGTGCGTTACGGCGCCGAAGTGTTCCACGCCCTGAAGAGCGCGCTGAAGAAGGGGGGCCACAACACCAACGTCGGCGACGAGGGCGGCTTCGCCCCCAACCTGCCGTCGGCGGAGGCGGCGCTGGACTTCTGCGTCAAGGCGATCGAGGCGGCCGGCTTCAAGCCCGGCGAGGACATCGCGCTGGCGCTGGATTGCGCGGTGACCGACTGGTTCAAGGACGGCACCTACCATTACGAGGGGGAAGGCACGACGCGCTCCATCGAGAGCCAAGTCGACTACCTGGAGAAGCTCGTCGGCGCCTACCCCATCGTCTCGATCGAGGACGGCATGGCCGAGGACGATTGGGATGGCTGGAAGCTGCTGACCGACCGCATCGGCAAGCGCGTGCAGATCGTCGGCGACGACCTTTTCGTCACCAACACCGGCCGGCTCTCGCGCGGCATCGAGCTGGGCGTCGCCAACTCGATCCTGATCAAGGTCAACCAGATCGGCACGCTGACCGAGACGCTGGCCGCGGTCGAGATGGGCCACCGCGCCGGCTACACCGCGGTCATGAGCCACCGTTCCGGCGAGACCGAAGATTCGACCATCGCCGACCTGGCTGTGGCCACCAACTGCGGGCAGATCAAGACCGGCTCGCTGTCGCGCTCCGACCGCATCGCCAAGTACAACCAGCTCATCCGCATCGAGGAGGAGCTGGGGCCGCAGGCGCTCTACGCCGGGCGCGGCGCGCTGAAGGCGAAGGGGTAGGCTACCAGGCGTGGTTCGATACGACGAGCACGCCGAGTTTCAGCTCTCGCGTCGGGGTATCGAGAAGGCGTGGGTCGAAGAGACCTTAAGCAAACCCGATTCGTCGAACCGGCGGGCCGCCGGATATCTCACTTGAAATTGTTTGGCAGGCCGTCGTGTGATGCTGCGGGTCGTGACGCCCTTCGACGAGCGCACGTTCGTGATCACCGCCTATTTCGACAGGAAGAAGTCATGCGATTGAGGGTCGATCAAGCTGCCGATGCGGTCTACCTGACGCTCTCCGATGTTGCCGTGGAGAACAGCGAGGAAGTCTCGGAAGGGATCGTCCTCGATTTCGACATCGCGGGGCGGATCGTCGGCATCGAGATCCTCGAAGCCTCCACCCGCACCGGCAATGCCGCCGTGCTGAAAGACTTCAGCTTCGAGCTGCCCCACGTCGCCTGACCCTAGGGTCCTCCACCGCTTCGCCTAGCGACTTCACACTACGACCGGAAGCACCGGACTTCCCTTCTCTCCTTGTGGGAGAAGGTGCCCGAACAGCGGATGAGGGGTTAGGAAAACACTCCGCTTTCCTCTTCGCCACCAATCGTCGTAGCCCTTTTGCGATCAGCGCTTTCTGGTCGAGAAATGGGGGAATCCGTTCTCCAATGAGACCGATCCGCCCTCTTGATCCCTGCACGTCAGCTTCGAGGTGATCTCTGCAAGCCATTGACCATGCGAGGCTTTCGTTGCTCAATACACGCGACGAGACCCGGCGATCTCCTCGCGGACGTTGCCGGGCGGGCCGAAGTGACGGCCCGCGATGCAGGTCGACGTCGAAGACGCTCGCCGCGGCATGCGGAGGAGGCTTCGGGGATTCGACCGCCTCGGTTCGACTACGAGGTGCGCGGACCGGGCCCGGTGCGCGCACCTCGCGACGTCAGGCGACCCGGCCGGAAGGCGGCTCGCTCGCCTGCTTGATCTCGAGCACGTTCGCGCCGCGCGCATCGCGCAGGGTGCGGGCGTGGTCGAGGGCTGCCTCTAGGCTCGGCTTCGGCTCGCTCGTGAGCTCGCGGCCGAAGGCGTTGGCGTGCCGCACCGCCCAGGGGCCTGGCCAGCCCGGGTCGCCGGTGATGACGAACTCCCGCATGACGCCGGGTCTGCCCGGGTCGCTGTTTGACATCGTGAAACGAGTATCCGGCTGGGCGCGGAAGCGCTGCGGCCGCATCAGGCCTGGGATGGCGCCGAGCCCAAGGCAGACCAGCGCGATGGCGGGAAAGACGAAGGGCAGCGCGGCCACCGGCAGCGATTCGCTGGTGGCGAGCAGCCGGAAGTAGATCGCGACGAAGATCGTGGCGCCGATCAGCCCCAGGGCGCCGGCCCAGGTCGCCGCCATGACCCAGGCCGGCTCGCCGCCGTGGCGGCGAAGGTAGGCGAGAATGGCGATCGCGGCGAAAGCCTGCAGGAAGATGATGCCGAATGAGCCGAAACCGATCACGACGAGGACGCCGTCCTTGAACGGGTCGAGCCCAGCCAGCGCGAAGGGCGCGACGACGACGATCGTCAGCATGGTGACGACGAGGCTGGCGCGCGACGGCGCGCCGGTGCGCGGGCTCGCCTCTCCGACCCAGGGCGGCAGCAGCCATTCCCGGCCCAGCGCGAAGACGTAGCGCGTGGCGGCGTTGTGGATGGCGAGGTAGGAGGCGAGCAGCGACAGGAAGAAGAACACGCCCATGACGTCGGTCAGCACCTCGCCGCCGTAGCGGGTGAAGACGTTGAACATCAGCTCGCCCGTCTCCTTGTCGGCGCGGGCGGCGATGTCGTCAGGCTCGATGGCGCCGATCGTGACCCAGGCGCTGAACAGGTAGAACAGGGCGATCGAGACCACGGCGGTGTAGGTCGCGATCGGGATCGAGCGGCGGGGCTCGGCCGCTTCCTCGCCGTAGAGCGCGGCGGATTCGAAGCCGAGGAAGCAGGTGAAGGCCACCATCAGGCTGACGCCAAGCCCCGGCGTGAACACGGCGCCCGGCGCCAGCGCGTGCGCCGGCAGGGCGGCGGCGAGACCCTTGGCGGCCACGACGCTGCCGTCGAAGGTCGCGAGGATCACCACTTCGCCGAGCATCAGCACGCCGAGGATCAGCGAGGAGAGGTCGATCGAGCGGTAGCCGAGCACGGCGACGAGCCCGATGCCGAGCGCGGCGAACAGCGGCCAGGGCAGGTGGAGCCCGGCCTCGCCGAGCACGATCGCGGTGTAGTAGCCGAAGAAGGCGGCAAGCCCGAAGGTGAAGGCGAGATAGGCCAGCAGCGCCGTGTAGGCCGAGCCGATGCCGGCGGCCGAGCCCAGCCCCTCGGTGATGTAGGCGTAGAAGGCGCCGGTGTTGACGATGCGCCGGCTCATCGCGGCGTAGCCGACCGCAAAGCAGAGCAGGGTGACACCGGCGATGACGAAGGCGCCCGGCGTGCCGACGCCGTTGCCGCGCCCCAGCGCGATCGGCAGGTTGCCGATCATCGAGGCCAGCGGCGCCGCCGCGGCGATCACCAGGAAGACGATGCGCGAGGTGGAGAGCGAACCGCGCTTTCCGGCGGGTGCATCGGCCGAGGTTGGAGACACCGAAGGTGGAGACATGGGCTGCCGATCTTGGATCGTTCCGGAGCGAAGACGGAGTAGCAATCGGGTAGCGCAACGCGATGGCCGCCGCCTGATCACGCCGCATGATCGCGTACGAAGCGTGATTGCTGTCACATTGCGGCGACATTGGTCGGGCACTGGCGCGCGGCCAACACCTCGAGGATCGCCCATGCCGTTCGACCGCCGCGCCCTTCTCGGCGCCTTCGCCGCCGTCACCCTCGCCGGGAGCATGGCTTTCGCCGTGCCGGCGGCCGACCCGGCGAACCAGGTGATCCTCACCACCAAGGACGGCAAGGTCGTCATCCAGCTCATGCCCAACCTCGCCCCGAAGGCGGTGGCGCAGATGGAGAAGCTGACCAAGGAGGGCTTCTACAACGGCCAGAAGTTCCACCGCGTCATCGACGGGTTCATGGCGCAAACCGGCGATCCGACCGGCACCGGCTCGGGCGGCTCCAAGGAGCCCGACCTGCCGGCGGAGTTCTCGAACTTCCCGTTCGATCGCGGCACCGTCGGCATGGCGCGCACCTCGGATCCGAACTCCGCCAACTCGCAGTTCTTCATCTGCTTCGCGCCGGCCAGTTTCCTGAACAACCAGTACACGGTGGTCGGCCAGGTGATCTCGGGCATGGACGTCGTCGACAAGATCAAGAAAGGCGACGGCTCGAGCGGCAGCGTCGACAATCCCGACAAGATCGTCTCGCTGAAGATGGCCAAGCCCGAGAAGTAGGCCGCACGCGGTTTACCCCGGCGTCGCGAACCGTTATGGCGGCAGCGACTTACATGAAGCCCTGCAGCGCGGCTCCGGCCGCGTTTTGCGTTCCTAGCTCGGAGACACAGCCATGGCCGAAGCCGGCAACACCCTGACGCTCGAGACGACCAAGGGGCCGGTCGTGATCGAGATGCGCCCGGACCTCGCGCCCAAGCACGTCGA
>CAXTQM010000175.1:5119-5979 GCA_964246205.1 uncultured Beijerinckiaceae bacterium
GCTCGCCGTCGGCCTCGACAACCTGCCACGGGACGTCGCCCGCTCGATCTCCGCCTGCTGGCACCCGCCGCACGAAGGCGACGAGATCACGCTGCGGATGAGCTTTCGCCGCGACGGCTCGGTGTTCGGCAAGCCGCGCATCACCTAAATGAAGGCGGCGGACGGCCCGGATGGTCAGGCCGCCCTCGCCAATTCGATCTACGGCGCCATCGCCGCATGCAGCCCACTGCGGTTTACCCAATCGCTGGGAGCCGCTATTGCGGGCCGCACTTTTCTCATCCGCTTCGTCGCACCGCGCCGCGAACGCCGCGCGGCGGCCTAGCTCATCGCAAGGAGATCCCATGGCCGAAGCCGGCAACACCCTCACGCTCGAGACGACCAAGGGCCCGGTCGTGATCGAGATGCGTCCCGACCTCGCACCGGGCCATGTCGCCCACATCAAGAAGCTCGTCGGCGAGCATTTCTACGATGGCATCGTGTTCCACCGCGTGATCGACGGCTTCATGGCGCAGACCGGCTGCCCCAACGGCACCGGCACCGGCGGCTCGAAGTACCCGAACATCAAGCAGGAGTTCAACGCCGAGCCCCACGTGCGCGGCACCTGCTCGATGGCGCGCGCGCAGAGCCCCGATTCTGCCAATTCGCAGTTCTTCATCTGCTTCGGCGACTCGTCCTTCCTCAACAAGCAGTACACCGTGTGGGGCAAGGTCACGTCGGGCATGGAAAACGTCGACAAGATCAAGCGCGGCGAGCCCGTGCGCGACCCCGACAAGATCGTCTCCGCGGCGATGTCGTAAGCCGCAGTCTCTTCCTTCTCCCGCGAGCGGGCGAAGGATAGGCGCTGAGCCTTTTTCCAGATG
>CAXTQM010000176.1:0-827 GCA_964246205.1 uncultured Beijerinckiaceae bacterium
GCGGCGTACTCGTCGAGCAGCGCCTCCAGCTCGGCGGCGGCGCCGTGCACGCCGGCCTCGATCAACGGCGGCGTCAGGTGACCTACGGTGACTGCCGCGTTCCGCCGCTTGGCCTGCGCCGCCTCGCCGGGATTGTTGACGATGAAGGGATAGATCAGCGGCGTCGGGCCGAGCAGCGCCTCCGGTGCGCAGCCTGCCGTAAGCGCCACCGGTTTGCCTGGGCACCATTCCAGCGTGCCGTGGGTACCGCAATGGATGAGGGCGTCGGCGACGAAGACGTGGCGGAGCCAAAGATAGAAGGCGATGTAGCCGTGGCAGGGCGGCAAGGCGACGTCGTGGTATTGCGCCTGCCGGGCTGCGCGCGGGCCGCGGTCGGGCTGCAGGGCGAGCGCGAGGTTCCCGGCGACGAGGACGCGGAGGGGAAAGGCGCCGGCGACGAGGGTCGGGTCTGTGGCGGGGTCGCCCCAGGCGGCGACGACAGCGGCGGTGAAGGCCGCCGGCATGGCGGCGAACAGCCGCTTGTAGAGATCTAGCGGAAGGGCCGCAGCCAATCCTTCTCCCGCTCGCGGGAGAAGGACCGCGCTTCAGGGTCTCCATCAGTTCTGGAACAGGCGGCAGCTCGCCGATCCCATACCCTTCCGCCCGCAGTTCCTCGCAGATCGCCAGCACGCTTGCCGGCGTGTCGAGCCCCACGGCGTAGCTCTCGCGGCCGAGCTTGCCGGGGTAATCCGAGAGCACCATCGCCACCCTCCGCTCCGCCACCGGCTTTCGCCGCAGCCTGGCCCAGGCCGCGGCGAGGTCGGGAACGAAAGCGCTACGGTCGGGCC
>CAXTQM010000176.1:837-5976 GCA_964246205.1 uncultured Beijerinckiaceae bacterium
CACCTGCCGCGAGAACTCCAAAGCCTCGGAGCGCGCGCTATCGGCCTTGCACGAGATCGCGGCGGTGACGAGCCGGCCGTCCATTTCCGGCAGCACCACGTTCATGGCGAGGTCGGCCGGGCCGAGCCCGCGCGGGTTGGCCCGCCAGGCCTCCTCGCCGGCTTGGCCGAGGATGGCCTGCAGTACGGGCGCGTCGGCGCGATCGAGCACGCTGGCGGCGCCGTCGGCGCCTTGGCCGGAGAAGGCGGTGAGATTGACGATGATGTCGGGGCGGAGTTCGTCGACGTGCCGGGCGAGGATGGCCGCGGCGGCGGCATCCTTGAGGCTGGTGGCGTAGAGCGCCGTCACCGTCATCCCGCGCGCGGCGAGCGCGTCGGCCAGCGCCGTCACCGGCGCGGTGTCGCCGGAGAGCACCATCGAGCGATAGAAGGTGATCAGCGCCTGACCACTCTCGCCTCCCGTTTCGCGGTAGCCGGCGACGAAGCGCCCGGCCGGCGGCACCGGACGCGGCTCGCGCCACGGCGAGGGCTCGCCGAGGCGAGTGGAGACCCACCCCAGCAGGGCGCCCATGTTGCCGCTGCCGCCGTAACCGAAGAAGCGCCAGAGACGGCGCAGGTCGTCCTCGGACAGCGTGGATAGCGCGTCGAGGCGAGGGTCGAGCCGATCACAGCCCGGCAGCAGCGCCAAGGCGACGCCGCGGGCGCGGGCGGTCCGCGCCCCCTCCTCGACGCCGTAGCGCCAGTAGTCGAGGCCACCCAGCAGCCGCACCAGCACGAACCTGGCGCGGGCCACCACCTTCTCGGCGTATAGGTCGACGGAATACGGGTGCTTCAGGCGCGACAGCGACGCCAGCCGCAGGCTGGGCGCGCCCTCGGGGCGATCCGCTGCGGCTGCCGCCAGCGCGCCGAGATCAGCGTCGGAGAACGACAGCATGACGATGTCGCCCGGGCTCTGGCGAAGGTCCGCCGCCGCGTCGCCCTCGTCGAGGCTCCGGCTCTGCGTCGCCAGCAGGTGCATCAGTGCCGGCCTTTTCCTGTACCGCCACAATCGGCTGCACCCGAGCGCCTCATCGTGAGGAGCGGCGAAGCCGCGTCTCGAACCACGGACCGCCTCGCCTCTTCGTGACGCCGCTCGGAGACGCCGTACGTGGTTCGAGACGCGCCTGCGGCGCTCCTCACCATGAGGATGGTGGAGCCACGCACGGTTTTCACGAGGCCGCTCACGCCGCCATCGCCTCGCCGGCGATCTCGCGCTCGATCGCCGCCGCGTCGAGGCCTTTCTCGCCGATCACCACGAGGCGGCCCTGCCGCGCCTCGCCTGAGGCCCAGGGCCGGTCGAAGCTCTTCTCGAAGCGGGCACCGACGCCCTGCACCAGCAGGCGCATCGGCTTGCCCGAGACCGCGACGAAGCCCTTCATGCGCAGCACGTCGTGGCGCTCGGCGATGCCGGCCAGCCTGCGCAGCAACGCGTCGGGCTCGGCCACGGGGTCCAGCGACACCACGAAGGAGTCGAAATCGTCGTGGTCGTGTTCGGGCTCGGCGTCGTGGTGCGAGGGGCGCTGGGCCAGGTCGTCCTCGGCCTTGGCGTCGAGACCGAGCAGCAGCGCGGCGTCGAGCCTGCCGTGGCGGGTGCCGACCACCTTCACGGCACGCGGGATGGTGGCACGGATCTCGGCCTCGACCCGCTCGCGCGCGGCGTCGTCGAGCAGGTCGCACTTGTTCAGCACCACGAGGTCGGCGCAGAGCAGCTGGTCCTCGTAAACCTCCTCCAGCGGATTGTCGTGCTCGACGTTCGGGTCGGCGGCGCGCTGCGCGGCCAGCTTGGCGGGATCGTCGGCGAAGCGTCCGGCCGCGACCGCGGCGCCGTCGACCACGGCCACCACGCCGTCCACCGTCAGCTTGCGGCGCACGTCCGGCCAGTCGAAGGCTTTGACCAGAGGCTTGGGCAGGGCAAGGCCGGAGGTCTCGATCACGATGTGTTCCGGGGGCGGGTCGAGCGCCAGCAGCCGCTCGATCGCCGGCAAAAAATCGTCGGCGACGGTGCAGCAGATACAGCCGTTGGCGAGCTCGATGATCTCCGGGCAATCGTCCACGCCGCACGCGCGCAGGACTTCGCCGTCGACGCCGACGTCGCCGAACTCGTTCACCAGCAGGGCGAGGCGTCGTCCGCCGGCATTCTCCAGCAGGTGGCGGATCATCGTGGTCTTGCCGGCGCCGAGGAAGCCGGTGACGATGGTCGCGGGGATCTTGGCCAAAGGGCACCTCTGTCGACACGGGGTGCACGTGTGCGCCGGCGCGCTTCGCCCGAGGGCTCGTCGATGGCATCGGGACACCCCGCCCCGCCATCCGCGATACGCTCCGGCAGGTCTCCTGGCTTGCGGAGTGTTCGCTGGCGCGCCGCCTTCCCGGTTTCCCAGTGGCTCGAGGTCGAGACCTCGTGGCGCGCCGCTCCGCCGACAGTTGCGGGGGCAGCCGCGGCTTGGGCCGGGGATCACCGGCCGCACCGCATTCCCTCTTAGCCCGCGTCGCGAGACGCGGGACCGATGCGTGGAGGCACCCTACGCCGGGCAGGCGCGCTGTCAACGGCGACAGACCGGCGTACGCGCAAGGAAGCCGAAAGGCTGTTGGAGATGAGGGGATGTTCAACCGTGAAGTCCACCTACTCGATGCGCAGGCTCTCGATCCAACGGCTACCGTCGCCGATGTCGTCGCGGTCGGCGGCCCCGTAGGGCGGCATCTTCAGGTCGTCGGGCGGCGAGGCGATCTTGTCGAGGGTGATCGCCTGCGGCTTGCCGACCAGCGCCTCGCCGGTTGGCGCCAGCGCGTAGATCAGGCCGTTGTTCATCTTGGCGCCGTAGCTTTGCGGTGTCTTCCAGAAGAACAGCAGGTCGTGCTCCAGCCAGCCGTAGTCCTTGGCCGAGACGGTGTGCGGATGGTCGTAGGGGTAGGGGACGTAGCACCAGATGTCCGGCCCCTCAAGGCACTTGAACGGGCGCATCGACAGGAAGAATTCCTTGAAGGGCGTCATGTCCATGTCGAGCTTGTAGGTAGCCGTTTCGCCCTTGGGCGTGAAGGTCACGGTGCCGATGGCGATGTCCTTGCCGTCTCTGGTGTGGGCGACGACGTGCCTGGTGCCGGAGAGATCGAAGGCGTGGGCCGGCAGTGCCGCACCCGCGAGTGCAGCCAGCGCGAGCGCGGAAGCGGCTTTGATCATCGGGTGGACCTTCCTCGGCACGTCGCGGGCAAGCGCGGCGAATGACATGAAGCCTGGCGGGGCACCAGCCGTCGGTGACGTGAGTCACAAAGGTCGAACGGCGCGGTTGGACCGCGGCCGCGCCGCCGCTAGATGACGCCAAGAAGGAGTCGCCGCCCATGAAAGCCCTGCGCATCGACAAGACCGACGCCGGCACGGAGGCGGCGCTTGTAGACTTCGACGAGCGCGAGCTGATGTCGGGCAACGTCACGGTGCGCGTCTCGCATTCCACCGTGAACTACAAGGACGGGCTCGCCATCACCGGGCGGAACCCGGTGGTGCGCGTCTCGCCGATGATCGGCGGCATCGACTTCGCCGGCACGGTCGAGACCTCGGACGACCCGGCCTACGCGCCGGGCGACCTCGTGGTCTGCAACGGCTGGGGGATGTCAGAAACGCATTTCGGCGGCTACGCCGAGAAGGCACGGGTCAAGGGCGAGTGGCTGGTGAAACTGCCGGCGGGGCTGTCCGCTGCCGACGCCATGGCGGTCGGCACCGCCGGCTACACCGCGACGCTGTCCGTGCTGGCGCTGGAGCGCCACGGCCTCGCCCCGGCCGATGGGCCGGTGATCGTCACCGGCGCCTCCGGCGGCGTCGGCGCCTTCGCGATCATGCTGCTGGCAAAGGCAGGCTGGCACGTCATCGCCTCGACCGGCCGCACCGACGAGGCCGACTACCTCACCGGTCTCGGCGCCGCCGAGATCATGGATCGCAAGGAGCTCTCGGAGAAGGGCAAGCCGCTCGGCAAGGAGCGCTGGGCGGCCGGCGTCGACTCCGTGGGATCGTACACGCTGGCGAACCTGGTGGCGCAGACCAAACGCCACGGCGCGATCGCCGCCTGCGGTCTGGCGCAAGGCATGGACCTGCCGTCCTCGGTGGCGCCGTTCATCCTGCGCGGCATCGCGCTGCTCGGCATCGACAGCGTCTATTGCGGGAAGCCGCTGCGCGAAGAGGCCTGGGCACGGCTCGCCCGCGACCTCGACCGCGAAAAGCTCGCGACCGTGACGACGACGATTTCGCTCGACGACGTCATCGGCGCCGCCCACGACATCCTCGACGGCAAGATCCGCGGCCGTGTGGTCGTGACGGTGTCGTAGCTGCGCCCACTCCCGCGTATCTCCAGGGCGCCGCAGGCAAACCCGGAGCCGGTGTGCTGCCAACTTTCAAGGTAAGGCGAGGCACACCGGTTCCGGGTTCCCGCTGCGCTCGCCCTGAAACGACGACCGCACGCGAGCTTGCATGCAGGCCGCCGTGCCTTATCCTGCCGCTGTGCACCGCAACCTGCCCCTCGCACCCCTGACCGAGGCCGAGTTCTTCGCCTGGGCGGAGCCGCGCGACGGCCGCTTCGAACTCGTCGAGGGTGAGGTCGCAATGCAGGCCGGTGCCTCGCGCGACCACGAGCGCGTCGCAAAGGCCGGGTTCGCCACCTTGTACGCGCAAGTCGATCCGGCGCTCTTCGACGTCAACAAGAGCGATTCGGCGTGCGCGTCGGGGAAGGCACCCATCGCGGCAGCGTGCTCTACCCCGACGTGGTCGTCGACCGGCAGAGTGGCGACGGTGACGCGCGCGTCACGACGACGGCGCTGGTCGTCGTCGAGGTGCTCTCGCCGAGCACCGACCTCGCGCATCACCTGCGGAAGTTCGAGCGCTACAAGCGTGTCGACACTCTCGTCACCTATATTGTGTTCGAGCAGAAGGCGCCGCTCGTGCGTATGTGGCGCAAGAGCGTGGACGGCTGGCCGCCAGCGCCGACGATCGTGAGCGATCCGGCGGCGTACCTCGACCTGCCCGAGATCGGCGCCCGCATCGGGCTCGCCGACGTCTATCGCAAGCCCTCCGGCGTGCAGCCCTGATCCCATGATCGTCGGCACCGCCGGCCATGTCGAC
>CAXTQM010000177.1:0-5946 GCA_964246205.1 uncultured Beijerinckiaceae bacterium
GGAAGAGGAGAGACAATACTCTCAAGTAGAAAACTGGCGGAGGGAAGGGCGCTGAAACACAACGTTCTCTGGCAGATCTTCGCAAAGGTTCGCTGATGCACGCAGCGGCCCGCATGCTGCTTGATTGAACGGGAGTTCGGATCCTCACCTCACCCCCCTCCCGCTCCAGCCCTGGCTTGAAGCATTGCGCCCCACTGCAGCCTTCCGAGACCTTGCCCGCAAGTCCTGAGAGCAGACCTTCCGCAGGCCTCGCTTGTCTCGGCTGGCTTAGGCGGCGACCGCCGGCTTACGCCTGAGGACGCGCAGCACTCTGTCTCCCTCTACGAGGTCGACCTTCGGCATCTCGGCGGACACGAAGACGAGGTCGCCGTTCGGGCGCACGAAAAGCAACGCCATCTCGTCGTCGCCGACGTTCTCTTCCATCTCGAGCTTCTCGAGGAAGAACGTACTGGCGGTCGCGTGACGCGATCCGTTGAGTTCCGCGAAGCGCAAGGGCGGCACGCCAACCACCTGCCCGCGCCATTCCCTGTCGAGGGCGGCACGCTCTTGGAGAAGTTCTCCGGCCGCCGCAAGCTGGAAGACCTTCCCACGGCCGAGTTCCGACGCCAGCTTGGAGCAGACAAGGCTGTTGTAGATGTCGTTCTGCGTCGCGGCGAAGACGTAGTCGACGCGATGCTCCAACATGCTCTCCATGCCGTGTTCCGATAGCAGCTCGGCTTGCAGCGTCGGGATCCCCTTCAAGCGCGCGATATCGAGCGCGCCGGCGAAGGTATCGATCAGCAGCACGGGTGTCCCGGCTATGCGCAGCGTCTCGGCCAAGGTCTCTGTCCAAGGCGTCGCGCCGATGATGGCCAGCGTCGGCTTGTCGCCGAGCGTGAGCTTCAGCCGACGTGCCACCGGCGCCAGCGAGAAGCCGTGCAGGATCATCGTGGAGGCGATGAGCGTGAAGACGGCCGGCATCACCAGCTCGCCACCGGGATGCCCAGCGGCCGACAGCCTGCTGCCGGCGACGCTCGCCACCGCTGCGGCCACGATACCGCGCGGCGCGATCCAACCGGTGAGCAGCCGCTCTCGCAGGCTGAGGTCACTGCCTTAGGTCGCAAGCGCGATTGTCGCCGGGCGCACGGCGAAGATCATCGCCGCGGTGAGGACGTAGGTGGGCCAGGTCAGCTGAGTGAAGAGGCTCCGGTCCAGGCTCGCCGTGAGCACGACAAACAGCGCCGACACGATGAGGACGACGATCGACTCCTTCACGCGAGTGAGCTCGGCCAGCCCCCTGATCCGCATGTTGGCGAGCGCGATGCCGAAGATCGTCGAGGCGCCAAGGCCGGACTCCTCCATGACGAGGTTGGAGAGAACGTAGACGCCCAGCGCGAAGGCAAGCAGCATCGGCGTCTTGAGGCTTTCTTGCACGAGGTCGTGGTTGACGAGGTAGCGGAACAGAAAGGCGGCTCCCACGCCCAGCGCCACGGCCGCGACGAGGCCTTCCACCACCTCCGCGGCGAGCCAGGTCCCCGATCGGCCGCCGGTGATCATGATCGCCAGCGCGACGGCGGCTATCAAGGCGCCGATCGGATCGTTGACGATGGCCTCCCATTTGAAGAACGATGCAGGACGCGCTTGGAGCCGCGTGTTGCGCAGGAGCGGCAGGACGACGGTGGGACCAGTGACCACGGTGATTGCGCCATAGAGCAGCGAGGGTCCCCACGGCATGCGCCCGATGAGGTGGGCCACCACGCTGGCTAGCGAGAAGCTGATGGGCAGCGCGACCACCGTGAGCCGGAACACGCCGTCGCCGGCGGCGCGCAACTCGCGGAAATCGAGGGCGAGGCCGCCCTCGAAGACCACGATGGCGACGGCGAGCCCGACCATGGGCCGCAGGCCGCCGCCGAAGGCAATGGTGGGCTGCAGAATCTGCAGGACCGGGCCGACCAGAAGCCCGAAGGCGAAGAGGAGCACGATGGCGGGAACGCGCAGACGACCGGCAACCCATTGAGCCCCAACTCCGCCAACCGCGATGCAAAGGACGGCGATCGCTACAGTGTGAGACATGCGTGATCCATGGCGAGCGCCACGCGGAGGTTTGAGTATCCACGCTCTGGCGCCGCGCGTACGCGAGGCCTCCTCATTGGTCTACCCTTCCAACACCGTCGAACCCCATGATGAAGTCGGCACCAAACACGGCGGACGGGGTCCTGAAGCCGGCAGGCGCGCCGTCCGATGCGATGCGCCGGACGATCTCGACGGCGGCCACCGCGGTGAGAGCGTACGGCTCGGGCGTCACCAATCTGCTGACCACGGTGCGACCTGTTGCGTTCCAAGCCTCCGCGACGACGACCGCACGTCCTCGCGCCCGCTGCTCGGCCGACGGCCCTGGTGGCAAGCGCTTGTCGATCTGCACCTTGAGGAAGCGCTGCACCGTGCCCGTGCCGAGCGCGCGCTTCATGAACGTCGGCATCGCCGCTGCTCTCCGCATGTTGCGGTCGGCCTCGAAGAATACCTCGACGTTCGGGATGCCCGTCGAGTGCCATGCCGTAGACACGTCGCCCCAGCTGACGCCCACGGTCGGACGCAGGCTGGAGCCGAAATCGGCGGTGCCCTTGGGCGTGCCTTTCGCCAGCACGATGCGGCGGTTCGAGCGCACGCGCGTGCCCTGCGCGACCGCCTCGACCATCGTCTTCGTCGTGCCGCGGCTGGCACGTGTGAGTCCGCCGACCGAGAGACGAAGTCGATTGGCGTCCGGCAGTTTCGCGGCAACGTGCGCGGCGAGACAGTCGCTCGGCACGACGTCGAAGCCGACGCCGGGCATGAGCACGATGCCGGCGGCGATCGCGCGCGCGTCGCGTGCGGCAAGGTCTTCGAAGACGTCAATTTCGCCGGTGATGTCGCAATAGTGGACACCGGCCACTATGCAGGCCTCAGCCATCGGCGCCGAAGTGGCAGAGAACGGCCCGGCCGCATGCAGGACGACGGCCATGCCGTCCAATCCATCCGCCAAGGCCTTGCGGTCTTCGAGTCGGAAGACGCGGTAGCTGAGACCCAACCGTTCGGCTAGGGCACGAACCGCATCCTCACGGCGACCAGCCACCACAGGGCGGAGACCACGCTGGACGGCATGCTCGGCGATGAGCCGGCCCGTGTAGCCGGTCGCGCCATAGATCAGGAAGTTGCCCACCGCCGATGCCCCTGCCGGCGCTTACGCTCGCGCTTGGCGGTCCTTATAGGGTCGACCCTAGCAGGACGATGCGTCAGGCCGCCCCGATCACGGGTAGCTCCTCGAGCTTCGTCGACCAGTCCCGACGCGGCGCGAAGCCGGAAAGCCCGGCACCACGGTGCCTCGCCCGAAGCTCATTGCAGGCGTCGAGCGCCACCATCAACGCTGCTGACCTGACCGGCGCCGGCGCGCCGAAGCCGGCAGGGCACGTTGGCTCTCGACGAGCGGCACACGCGACGATCCGCACTGCGCGGCAAGCCCGTCGCTGTCGGCGGCTCCCGCGAGCGCGGCGTGGTCGCAGCAGCGAGCTACGAGGTCCGCGTCTTCGGAGCGCGCTCGGCAATGCCTCGATGACGGCGCGGCGCAAGTGCCCGAACCTCGTCTTCGTCAAGCAGCGCTTCGACGTCTACAAGGCGGTGTCGCAGCAAATCTATAACGAGGGTCGTAGCTGCCACTTTCAGTCACGCGTGATCCGGATGTCGCTGCGCCCTGGCCAAGTTTTTAGGTTCGTCTCGAAGCTTCACCTATCAGTCGAGAATACTCTTTCACCGCTGCCTTGTCGCGGCCTTGCGCAAGATACGGCCGAGCTGCTCGACCGAGTACGGCTTGTGCAGCAGCTCAAACCCATATGTGCCGTTCTGCGCCAGCACGTGGCTGTATCCCGAGGTGAGGATCACCGGCAGATCGCGGTAGCGGCGCCTGATCTCCTGGCCCAGCTCGATACCGTCTATGCCCGGCATCACCACGTCCGAGAACACCACGTCGAAGCGTCCGGCATCGCGCGTCAGTTCGGCGAGCGCCTTTTCCGCATCGCCAACGAGCACGACGGCGTAGCCTAGGTCGGTCAGTGTTTGCTGAGCCACCGAGCCTACATCGACGTTATCCTCGACGACTAGCACGCATGTACCATGACCGGCGGCCAGCGGTTCCAGCTCTTCCGCCTCTGCTGTCGCCATGTCGGAGACCGATGCCCGTGGCAGGTAGAGGGTGAAGGTGGTCCCCTCGCTCAGCGTGCTCTCCACCGTCACCTCGCCGCCGGACTGCTTGACGAAGCCGATCACCTGCGACAGGCCAAGGCCGGTTCCCTTGCCGATGCCTTTGGTGGTGAAGAACGGCTCGAAAATCTTGCCGACCCGATCGGCCGGGATGCCGCTGCCGGTATCCGCCACGGAGACGGCGACGTAGGCGCCGGAGCGGACCGGATGCGCTCGAACCGCTGGCACCTCCTCGACGGCGCGCACGGCGATCGTGAGCTGCCCTGCACCGTCCATCGCGTCGCGGGCGTTGACCGCGAGATTGACGATCGTGGTGTCAAACTGGCTCGGGTCGGCGCTGATGAGGATCGCCTCCTCAGACAACTCGGTCACCACCTCGATGCGCGATCCGGTCAGTGTTCCCATCATCCCGGAGAGCGCCTGCACGCTGTCGCAGACCGCGAACACCTCCGGCTTTAACGCCTGCTGGCGCGCGAAGGCGAGGAGCTGGCTGGTCAGCTTGGCGGCGCGATCGACGGTGTCGGAGATCGCCTCGACATAGCGCTGGCGGCGCTCCTCGGAGAGGTTGGCGCGCTTAAGCAGGTCGCTTGACGATTTGATGACGGTGAGCAGGTTGTTGAAGTCGTGGGCCACCCCGCCGGTCAACTGCCCGATCGTCTCCAGCTTCTGCGACTGGCGCAACTGCTCCTCGACCTTGCTGCGCTCGGCCAGCGCCTTCGCCACCCGCTGCTCAAGGCTCTCGTTCAGCTCTCGCAGCCGCCGCTCGGCCTCGTACTGCTTGCTGATGTCGGTGTTGGTGCCGAGCCAGTTCACCAGCACCCCCGCCTCGTCGCGGATCGGCTCGGCCCGCGTCAGAAAGGGCCGGTACTCGCCCGAGGCGGAGCGCAGGTTGTACACGTCCTCGAACGCTTCGCCTGCTGCCCAGTGCTCGCTAACCTCGGCGGTAATCATGTCGATGCGATCGGGCAGGAACACGTCGCGCCAGCCCCACCCCTGCATCGTCTCGAACGTCGTTCCGGTGTAGTCGTACCAGCGGCGGTTGTACCAGTAGACGTGCCCGTCGGGGCGCGCCATCCACGCGAGCTGGCTAACGTTCTCGGCCAGCGCCTCGAACTCCTGCGACTTCGCGAGCAGCGCGTCCTGCACCTCGTGCACGTCGGTGGTGTTGTATTGCGATGCGAAGAAGTAGGTCAGCGCGCCATCGCGGTCGAACACCGGCGAGACGAGAAGGCGGTTCCAGAACGGCTCGCCTGATTTGGTATAGTTCAGGACTTCCGCCTCGACCGCGACGCGCTCGGCGATCGCCGTCCTGATTCTCGCGATCTCGCCCTGGTCCGTCTCGGCGCCTTGCAGGAAGCGGCAGTTCCGCCCGAGGATGTCATCGCGCTCGTAGCCGGTGAGCTTGCAGAAGGCCGAGTTGGCAAAGATGATCGGGTTGTCGGGCTGATTGGGGTCGGAAATGATCATCGGCATCCGCGTCGCGCGGACGGCAGAGGCGAAGGGGTCGGTGCTCAGTCCCGTGCGGTCGATCTCGGCGCCGATCCGAACCTGCTCGCGATCATCCGTCACGAACCCATCGCCTGACCTCTTTGCTGAGCTGATCGACTGCTGATGGTGCGGCACGGCACTTCGTGCGAGCCGACCTCGTCGCGCTCAGGCAAGCGTAGCCTGGCACGAACGACCTCGCTGACGCTGCCGAACCGACTGGACCACATGCGATCGCGGACGAATGCACAC
>CAXTQM010000178.1:0-5936 GCA_964246205.1 uncultured Beijerinckiaceae bacterium
ATCGGCGGCAGTGGCTGAGGCGGGATCGGCGGCGGCGGCGGAAACGAGGCTTCGGGAGCCGGCACGGGCTCCGGCGCGGCGGCCGGCGTGGGTCGCGGCGCGAGCGGCTGCGTCACCGGCTCCATCGGGGCCGACGGTGCGATTGCGGGCGGCTCGTCCGTGCGCGAGACGCTCTCGGGCGGAGGCGGCGGACGACGCTCCAACGGCGCAGGCGGCTGGCGACGTGGCAGCGGGAACGTCGGCGTGCGCGGCGGCAGAGGCTCGATCGGGTCTACCGACGGCGAGGCGGGGAACGGGAGGCTGGGCCGCTCCGACACGGCCCGCTCCGTCGCCGGCGCGTTCACCGGAGGCGCCAACGGCAGCATCGGCTCGTCCCCGCCATTCGAAGTGCCATCCGGCACCATGATCGGGGCGGGAATGCGGTTCTCGACAGCGGCATCAGGCTTATCCGGAAGCCGACGCCCTTCGCGGGCCTCGATGCGGACGATCTCGGACTCGATCACGAGATCGTTCGGGCCGCCGATCATGATCAGATGCTCGGTGTTGTCGCGCCGCACGATGATCAACTGGCGCTGCCGGTCGAGGTCGAAAGCGTCGACGATGCCGAGCCGCGCCTGGCGGGTGCGGGCGCTGCTGAAGCGCAGGCGACCACCCGTCAGCATGCGAACGATCACGATGACCAGCCACAGCGCGATCAGGAACGCCAATCCGGCGAGCCCTATCATCACGTATTCCGAGTTCAATATCTTGTCCAACGAGGCCTGCATGGTCGCCTGCTTTCGGGAGCCTTGGCAGAACTTTAGCACAAGGTGCGAGCGCGGCGCGCACGTCGTTAACGGATGGTTAACGCTTCGGACGCGAGGCCGCGGTTTTCCTGTGCTCTCCGATCTTGAGCCCGTTCCGGGCAGCACCGGCGCCATTGCAAATGCGCGACGCACCCCACATGGTCGCGCGCGAAGGTGATTTGCGCCGCAACGGCGGCTCCGCGGCGCAGCGATAGGCCGAATCCCGCATGAGCGATCAGACCACCTCCGCCGCCTTTCACCGCAGCGAACGCGCCGGTTCTCCTATCCTGGTGCTGGTCCTGGCCGCCCTGCTTGTCGCCGCGGCCGTCGCCTTCTCCCTGATTCCGCAAGCCGGCGGCTACGTCGTCGGCCTGCTGGCGCTGCTCGCCGTTGTCGGCATCTTCGCCCTCTTCGGCTACGCCGTCGGCCTGTTCCAGCTCGCCGGTCGGGCGGTGCGCGACGACCTGACCCGCACGATCTGCGACACCGGCGCGGAGGGACTGCTCGTCACCGACCATGCCGGCAAGTTCCTCTACGCCAACGAGAAGTACCTGAAGCTCGCCGGAGCGCGCGGCGTCGCCGACCTGCGCGGGGTAGAGCGACTGTTCTCCGGCTCGCCCGAGGTGTCGGAGGCGGTGTACCGCCTCGCGCAGGCGTCGCGTGACGGCAAGAAGCTCACCGAGGAATTGCGGCTGTCGCCGCCTCTCGATCCTGCGACCGGTACTGCCGGCTGGTACCGCGTGCGCGTGCGCCCGATCAGCCTGCCGGAGGCGCGCCGCGCCAGCCTGTGGATAATCGCGGACGTAACGCGCGAGCGCGAGCGCCACGAGAACGTCTTTCAGGAGCTGCAACACGCCATCGATTTCCTCGACCATGCGCCGGCCGGCTTCTTCTCCAGCAACGATGCCGGTGACGTCGGCTACATGAACGCGACGCTGGCCACCTGGCTGGACTACGATCTCGCCCAGGTCGGCTCCGGCGGGCTGAAGCTCGGCGACTTCGTTGCCGGCGGCGGCGGCGCGCTGCTCTCCAGCGTTGTCGGGGCGCCGGGCGAGGTCCGAACCGAGCAGTTCGACATCGACCTCAAGCGACGCGGCGGGCAGGGTCTTCCGGTGCGCCTGCTGCACCGCGTCGCCTTTGGCGCCGAGGGAGCCGCGGGCCCCTCGCGCACGCTTGTCATCAGTCGCTTGCCGGGCGACGAGCCCGGCGAGGACTTGCGCGCCGCCGAGGTTCGCTTCGCCCGCGTGTTCAACGCCACACCCGTCGCCATCGCCATCACCGACGGTACCGGCGGCATCAGCCAGGCCAACGCCGCCTTCGCCCGCATGATGCCGGCGGCGCTGCGCGGCGGCGAGAGCCACGTCCGCTCGATCTTCGGGGCCGTATCCGAGCGCGACCGCCCCGCGCTGGAGCGCGCCATCGCCGATGCGGCGGCGATGAAGAGCGACATCGCGCCAGTGGACGTCGTCGTCACCGGCGACATCGAGCGGTCGGCGCGGCTCTTCGTTTCGCCCTCGGGCGACCGCGAGGGCGGCGGCACTACTATCTACGCGCTCGACACTACCGAGCAGAAGACGCTGAAGGAGAACTTCGCCCAGTCGCAGAAGATGCAGGCCATCGGGCAGCTCGCCGGCGGCATCGCCCACGACTTCAACAACGTGCTCACCGCCATCATCGGCTATTCCGACCTGCTGCTGACCAACCACCGGCCGACCGACCCGTCGTTTCAGGACATCATGCAGATCAAGCAGAACGCCAATCGGGCCGCTGGCCTAGTGAGGCAGCTGCTGGCGTTCTCGCGGCGGCAGACGCTGCGTCCGCAGGTGCTGCAGCTCGGCGACGTGCTGGGCGAGCTGCTCAACCTGATGCGCCGCCTCGTCGGCGAGAAGATCGAGCTCGACCTGCGCCACGGCCGCGACTTGTGGCTGGTCAAGGCCGACATCAACCAGTTCGAGCAGGTGATCATCAACCTGGTGGTCAACGCCCGCGACGCCATGCCCTCGGGCGGCCGCATCGCCCTGCGCACCCGCAACGTGCCGGCCGCGGAATGCGCCGCCTTCGAGGAGGACGTGCTGCTGCCGGGCGATTACGTCGCCATCGCCGTCGAGGACAACGGCACCGGCATCCCCGACGAGGTCAAGGAGAAGATCTTCGAGCCGTTCTTCACCACCAAGGAGGTCGGCAAGGGCACCGGCCTCGGCCTTTCCATGGTCTACGGCATCGTCAAACAGACCGAAGGCTACGTCTTCTGCGACTCCGAAGTCGGCCGCGGCACCACCTTCACCATCCTGCTGCCCCGCCATATCGCCAGCGAGGTCGACGAGCCGATCAAGACGGTCACGGCGGCACCCGTCGCCGACTCGACCGGCCATGCCACCATCCTGCTGGTCGAGGATGAGGAGGCGGTGCGGGCGTTCGGCGCAAGGGCGCTGCGTTCGCGCGGCTACACCGTGCTCGAGGCCGGCTCCGGCGTCGAGGCCCTGGAGGTGGCGGAGGAGAACGCCGGAACTATCGACCTCATCGTCTCCGACGTCGTCATGCCGGAGATGGACGGCCCGACTATGTTCGGCGAGCTGCGCAAGCGCGGCATAAAGGCCAAGGTGATCTTCGTCTCCGGCTACGCCGAGGATGCCTTCGCCAAGAACCTGCCCGACGGCGAGGAATTTGGCTTCCTGCCCAAGCCGTTCTCGCTGAAGCAGCTCATCGAGGCGGTGAAGGGTGCGACGGGATAGTGCCGCTCGCCATCCGGCCGGCGCGCGTCGACGATGCGGCTGACCTGAGCGCGCTCGTGGTTCGCGCCATCCACCAAAGCAACGCCGCCGACTACCCCGCCGACGTCATCGCGCATCTCCTCGCCAGGCACACGACGAATGCCGCCGACCTCCAGCGCGACGGTGCCGACGAAGCGCTCGCCCTCGCTCGCGAGAAAAACGCGCCGCGTGGCAATCATCGCCGCGACGTTTGACCGCGCTGTCGATAAACACGCGTGGCTTCTACGAGCGCCTCGGCTACCGCGCTCGATCTTTCGGCTTTAACTTGGAGAGATTGACCTACCCATGATGAAACAACTGCAGCGCGGACGGCCTTCAGACTATCCGGACACTGCCGCCATATACGCACACGGCGGAGCCGCTGACACAGCTGGTGTCGCCGAACAGAGATAGGTGACGGCCAGTGCGATCTCGTCGACCTCGCCGCGGCGCTCACCGCGATGCCGGGCGCTACAGTCGGCGAGCGTCAGACAATAAAAGGGCGTCCGACTTGCGCCGGACGCCCTCGGAGCGACAGAAAGCTGGGAGGGGGGACCAGCTTAGAGATCGAACGGTCCCGAACGGGGGGATAGGGACGGTCGACGTTTTCGCTCTCGTGTCTAGAAGTGGGAAGCCCCTGTTCGGGTTCAACCACATGGACGATTTTTCACGCTCTCACTTCTTGGCGGCATCGACGATGCCGTTGGGCGCGTCCATGCTGCTGATCTTGAACAGCTTGGGGTCAGGCTTCTGCTGGAGGTCGATGTTGTACAGCGTCACCAGCGTCTCGTAACCCTGCGGGTCGCGGACCTGCCAGCGGTTCAGCTGGAACGTCTGCGCATCGAAGATCAGCCGGATGCGCGAGGTGCCGCCGAAAGTGGTGCGGTCGTCGAGCAGGATCATCACCTCGTCGGGCGTCTGCAGAACGTTCAGGATCTGCGTATCGGACCTGAGGTCAATCTTGTCCTGCAGCAGGAACTTGAGCGGCGTGTTGCCGATCGAGTAGGTTTCCTGCGTCTTCATCTTGCGATCGTTGACCGCGACCTTGCTGCCATCGGCGATGACCTCGAGCGTCGCCGGCGTGGCATATTCGAAGCGCAGCTTGCCCGGCTTCTGGATGTAGATCTTGCCCTCGGACTGACGGCCGTCGGCGCTGTTGGTCTGCACGAAATCGCCGACCATGGTCTGCGCCGAGGACAGGAAGGCGTCGGCCTTTTTGATCGCCTGGTCTTCGGCCTTGCCGGTGAGTTCGACGGGAACCGCGGGTTTGGGCGCAGGATCCGCGAATGCGGCATTCGCAGCGACGCCGGCAAGCAGCCCAAGAAATAAGCAAAGCGCTGATTTCGTCATCGTAAACCCGGCTTCCGGAACTTGTCTGAGTTAACAATTCGGTGTGGCGGCAATGGGACCGGGCTCAAGGCTCGGCACCCTGCAGCTCGAACGCGCCGCGATCGATGCCGCCGCCGACGAGGATCGGCCGCTTGCCGGAATGGTTGGGCGCGCCGACGATGCCCTCGCGTTCCATGCGCTCGACCAGCGAGGCCGCCTTGTTGTAGCCGACCGAGAGCCGCCGCTGGATGTAGGACACCGAGCATTTGCGATCGCGCAGCACGATGGCGACGGCGCGGTCGTACATGTCGCCACCCTCCTCGGCGTCCATGCTGCCGGTCTCCGGAATGGCGTCACCGTCGTCGTCGCCCGTCTCTTCCTCCGAGGTGATGGCGTCGAGATAGTCCGGCTGGCCCTGGCTCTTGAGGTGAGCCACCACCTTCTCGACCTCGCCGTCGGACACGAACGGCCCGTGCACGCGCGAGATGCGGCCACCGCCGGCCATGTAGAGCATGTCGCCCTGGCCGAGCAGCTGCTCCGCACCCTGCTCGCCGAGGATGGTGCGGCTGTCGATCTTGGAGGTGACCTGGAAGGAGATGCGGGTCGGGAAGTTCGCCTTGATCGTGCCGGTGATGACGTCGACCGAGGGGCGCTGCGTCGCCATGATGAGATGGATGCCCGCGGCGCGCGCCATCTGCGCCAGGCGCTGGATCGCGCCCTCGATGTCCTTGCCGGCGACCATCATCAGGTCGGCCATCTCGTCGACGATGACCACGATGTAGGGCAGGGGGGCGAGGTTCATCGCCTCGTGCTCGTAGATCGCCTCGCCGGTCTCGCGGTCGTAGCCGGTCTGCACCGTGCGCATCAGCTGCTCGCCACGGACCAGCGCCTCGCCGACGCGGGCATTGAAGCCGTCGATATTGCGCACGCCGAGTTTCGACATCTTCTTGTAGCGCTCCTCCATCTCGCGGACCGCCCATTTCAGCGCGACCACCGCCTTCTTCGGGTCGGTGACCACGGGCGTCAGCAGGTGCGGGATGCCGTCGTAGACCGAGAGCTCCAGCATCTTGGG
>CAXTQM010000179.1:0-5928 GCA_964246205.1 uncultured Beijerinckiaceae bacterium
GCAGTTCGGCAAGGACTACAAGAACAAGACCCGTCTCGCGATCATCCCGCACGAGGGTGACGCCGAGCCGGTCGAGTACATGATCCCGAAGGGCAAGCACATCCATCTGCAGGACGGCGACGTCGTGGAGAAGGGCGACTACATCGTCGACGGCAACCCGGCGCCGCACGACATCCTGGCGATCAAGGGCGTGGAGGAGCTCGCCGCCTACCTCGTCAACGAGATCCAGGAGGTCTACCGGCTGCAGGGCGTGCTGATCAACGACAAGCACATCGAGGTCATCGTCCGGCAGATGCTGCAGAAGGTCGACATCACCGATCCCGGCGATACCGACTATCTGGCCAACGAACAGGTCGATCTCATGGAGCTCGACCAGGTCAACGAGAAGGTCGTGGCGGCGGGCGGCAAGCCGGCGGTCGGCACGCCGGTGCTGCTCGGCATCACCAAGGCCTCGCTGCAGACGCGCTCGTTCATCTCGGCCGCGTCGTTCCAGGAAACCACCCGCGTCCTCACCGAGGCGGCGGTCAACGGCAAGGCCGACACGCTCGAAGGCCTGAAGGAGAACGTGATCGTCGGCCGGCTGATCCCGGCCGGCACCGGCGCGGCCATGGCCAAGCTGCGCAAGATCGCCTCGACCCGCGATGAGATGATCATCGCCGCCAACGCCGATCAGCAGCCGCACGTCCAGTTTCCGGCGCTGCCCGCGGCGGAGTAGGGCTGAGCGAAACGGAACCAAGGAAAAGGCCCGCAGCGATGCGGGCCTTTTTCTTTGACGACATCGTCAGCTCGATGACGAAAGATCCCGAGCAACAACACCGAAACTTGAAGGACAGTAGCGCGAACCGGATAGTCTGCAGCTCGTCGCGCCAGTCGAAAGCCTACTCCGCGGCGATCAGCGCGGCGGCCTTGGCAATGTCGGCATCGGACTGGCGTGGCGCCGAAGGGTCAATCCCGTCGTCGATCTGGCCGATGCGCCGCGCCATGTCGGCGACGACGAACTGGTTGAAGCGCCCGACGTGTAGGTACATGACGGCGGGCATCAACACGAACTCGATCGCCCGGGGATTTCGGACCAAAGTCGTCAGCAGAAAGCGCCAGAACGGAATGGCCCAGCCCTGCCGATGGGCGGTGATCTCGTAGGCCACCTTGGCGAAGATGCGCAGGTTGCGCGCCCAGTGGTGGGGCACGAAGGTGACCTTCAGCTTGGGCCGCTTCAGAGCCAGGGCGACGTGGGTCAGGCGCGCGAAAAACCGGCTCGGCTCGAAGACGTGCTCCAGCACCGCCTTGTAGTCGCCGAGGATATCGCGCCGCGGACGCAGCGTGTGGAAGTTCAGGCCCGACGTGCACTGGTCGCCGCTGCCTTCCGGCGACTGCGCCCACCCTTCGATGATGCGGCCTTCCTTCTCGAGGCGGCGCTGCAGCTGCGTGTTGGGCAGGGAGGTCAGCAGCCCGACCATCGAGATCGGGATCGAGGTCGATTCAATCGTCGCGATCATGTCCTCGGCGACGCTCTGCTTCTCGGTGTCGAAACCGATGATGAAGCCGGCGATGGCGAAGATGCCGGCATCATAGATCTTGTGCACGCTGTCGCCGATCGAGCGGCGGGTGTTCTGCTTCTTCTGCATCGAAACGAGAGTCGCGGTGTCCCCGCTCTCGATGCCGATGAAGACGAATAAGAAGTTGAAGTACCGCAGCATGTGCAGTAGTTCCTCGTCGTCGGCGAGGTTGAGCGAGGCCTCGGTCGAGAACATGAAGGGGTAGCCGCGCTCGCGCTGCCAGGCGGCGAGTTCGGGCAGGAATTTCTTCAGCGCCTTCTTGTTGCCGATGAGGTTGTCGTCGACGAAGTCGACGTGTCCGCGATGGCCGAGGTCCATCAGCTGCTGAAGTTCGGCGAGGATCTGCGGCACGGTCTTGGTCCGCGGCACACGGCCGTAGAGCTCGATGATATCGCAAAACTCGCAGTTGAACGGGCACCCGCGCGAGAACTGCAGCCCGACGAAAAGATAGTCCTTGAAGTCGATGAGGTCCCAGCGCGGGATCGGCGTCGAGGTCACGTCGGCTTGGAATTTCGGCGCGTCGTAGCGGCCCGAACGCCGGCCGGCGCGCCAGTCGCCGACGAAATCCCAGATGATGTTCTCGACCTCGCCGAGGATGCGGAAGTCGGCGCGCTCGTAGATATCAGGCCGAGACGTCGGATCGGGGCCGCCCACGCAGACCGTCACCCCGGCCTTGCGGCAAAGCTCGATGACCTCGATCGCGTGGTCGGCCTGGGGCAGCATGCCGCCGGTCATCACGATGTCGGCCCAGGCCAGGTCGGCGTCGGTCAGCTCAGCCGCGTTGCAGTTGACGAGGCGGAACTCCCAGTCCTGCGGCAGCATGGCCGCCAGAGTCAGCAAGCCGAGCGGCGGAGAGGGCGCCAGCGCGCCGGAAATCTCGCAGGTGTCCTTCAGTGCCCAAAAAGAATTGGGATTGAAGCGCGGGAACACGAGCAGGCAGTTGCAAGATGCGTCGGGGCCGCCGTGAGCAGCCGGTTCGACGTCGGGATCGGGTCGTCGAACTACGGATGACATCAGGTTTCCATCGACCCCGCGGGCTTCATGCTAGCCCATAGGTGAAGAGTGAAGCAATTCGACGACGCCTAAGTTGCGGGACGCCTTCATCTTTGAACAGCACGACGCTGTCGACCAGGTGGTAACCGCCATGGAACCGCGGGTGCTCCGGCTGTACCAAAGCACCCGCAGGTGTCAAAACGCGGCGTCGGGAAGAGCCATCATCGAGCCCTTGCCCGACTTGATCGCCGCGAAAAGGCCGGCGGTCTCGGGCAGGATGCGGTCAAAGAAGAAGCGTGCCGTGGCGATCTTCGCCTCGTAGAACTTCGCCTCGCCGTTGGCCTTCGGCAGCTTGGCCACTGCGATCTTCTCGGCCTGCGCCCAGAGGAAACCAAGCGCGACGTAGCCGAACAGCCGGAGGTAGTCGGAAGCCGCCGCGCCGGCCTCCTCGGGATCGCGCAGGCCCTTCTGGGCGATCGTGGCGGTGGCGAGCTGCAGCGCGCCGAAGGCCTTGGCCAGCACCTTGACGTGCTCGCCGATCGCGGGGTCGGCGGTGTTCGCCTCGATGAAGGCCGCCACGGGGTGGAAGAACGCGCGCAGGTAGCGCCCCGCATGGGCCGGCAGCTTGCGGCCGACGAGGTCGAGCGCCTGGATGCCGTTGGTGCCCTCGTAGATCATGGCGATGCGGCTATCCCTGACGAACTGCTCGACGCCGTGGTCGCGGATGTAACCATGGCCGCCGAACACCTGCACGCCGCGGCTGGCGTTCTCGAAGGCGAGGTCGGTGAACAGCGCCTTCACCACCGGCGTCATCAGCTGGCAGAGGTCGTCGGCCTGCTGCCGCGCCTCGGGGCTGTTGGCCTTGTGCGAGCGGTCGAGCGCGCGGGCGACCCAGCCCGACAAGGCGCGGCAGCCCTCGGTCTCGGCGCGCATCCTCATCAAGTTGCGGCGTACGTCGGGGTGCACGATGATCGGGTCGGCCGGCTTGTCCGGCGCCTTGGCGCCGGCGAGCGAGCGGCCCTGCAGCCGCTCTCGGGCGTAGGCGACGGCGGACTGATAGGCGATCTCGGCGACACCGAGGCCCTGGATGCCTACGCCGAGACGCTCCTCGTTCATCATCGAGAACATCGCCGCCATGCCCTTGTTGGGCGTGCCGACGAGCCAACCCTTGGCTTCGTCGAACGAGATCTGGCAGGTGGCCGAGGCCTTCATGCCCATCTTGTGCTCGAGGCCGGTGGGCGTGACGCCGTTGCGCGCGCCGGGGCGGCCGTCCTCGGTCGGCAGCAGCTTGGGCACGAGGAACAGGCTGATGCCCTTGATGCCTTTAGGCGCGTCCGGCAGCCGGGCTAGCACGAGGTGGATGATGTTCTCGGTGAGGTCGTGGTCGCCCGACGAGATGAAGATCTTCGAGCCGGTAACGGCATAGCTGCCGTCGTCGTTGGGCTTGGCGCGGGTGCGCAGCAGGCCGAGATCGGTGCCGCAGTGGGCCTCGGTCAGGCACATCGTGCCGGCCCAGGTGCCGTCGACCATCTTGGGCAGGAAGCGCTGCTTCAGCTCGTCCGAGGCATGGGCCTTGAGCGCCGTCGCGGCGCCGTGGGTCAGGCCGGGGTAGAGGCCAAAGCTCATGTTGGTCGAGCAGGTCATCTCCTCGACCATCTTGCCAAGCGAGATCGGTAGGTTTTGGCCGCCCCACTCCTCCTCGGCATCGAGCGCCGTCCAGCCGGCCTCGCGGAACGCCTTGTAGGCTTCCGGGAAGCCCCTAGGCGTGCGCACCACGCCGTTCTCCAGCTGGCAGCCCTCCTGGTCGCCCGAGGCATTCAAAGGCAGCAGCACCTCTTCGCAGAACCTGGCCGCCTCTTCGAGCACGGTGTCGACGAGCTCCTCGTTGACGTCCTCGTAGCCGAGCGCGGCGTATTCGCCGATGTCGTTCATCTCGCCCATGACGAAGCGCATGTCGCGGATGGGAGCCTTGTAGACCTGCATGGTGGTTGTCCTTCGGTGGGGATCTCCTTCTCCCGCACGGCGGGAGAAGGTGGCCCCGCGAAGCGGGGTCGGATGAGGGTGGTCCAGGATGAGGCTCGTAGATGACGACAGCGGGCGCTAACGCCCGACCATCTCATCCGACCCGACTGCGTCGGGCCACCTCTCCCCGCGAGTGGGAGAAGGAACAGCCCTAGTTCCGCAGCGGCTTTCCCGTCTCGAGCGTGTGCTCGATGCGGGCCAGCGTTCCGGGAGTCTTGATCAGCCGCATGAAGATGTGGCGCTCGAGGGCGAGCAGGTCGCCCTCGGTCAATTCGTCGATCGGGTCGGCGGGGCCGCCGGTCAGCACCTCGGCCAAGCCGGCGGCGACCGTCACGTCGTGGCCGGTGGCGACACCGCGCTTATGGAAGCCGGCGACGACGCCGGCCATCGCGACGCGACCGGAGGCGCCGGGCAGGCGGATCGTCTGTTCGGCCGGTGGCTTGTAGTCGACCGCCAGCGCCAGCGCCTTGGCCTTGGCATCGGCCAGCAGGCGATAGCGGTTCATCGTGATGGCGTCGCCCTCGCGCAAAATCTTCATCTCGCGCGCCTGCTCGGCGGATTTCGAGACGGTTGCGGTGGACACCATTTCGAAGACCTTCGAGGGCGCCGGCATCGGCCCCTTCGGCATCTTCGGGTCGGTCGCCCAGCGCACCAGCATCTCCTTGCAGCCGCCCCAGCCGGGGACGAGGCCGACGCCGCATTCGACCAGCCCGGCGTAGAGCTCGGCATGGGCCTGCACCGCATCGCTATGCAGCAGGATCTCGCAGCCGCCGCCCAGCGCCATGCCGGCGGGTGCGCACACGACGGGGAAGGGCGCATGCTTGAGCTGGCTGTAGGTCGTCTGCCCGGCGAAGATCAGCTTCTCGATCTCGCCCCAGGCGGCGATGTTGGCGGCGAACAGCGCCAGGCCGAGGTTGGCGCCGACGGAGAAGTTGGTGCCCTCGTTGTAGACCACCAGCGCCTTGTGCTCGGCCTTCACCAGCCTGATGGCCTTGCCGATCAGATCCATGATCTGGTCGTCGATCGAATTGGCCTTGGAGGTGAACTCCAGGCACAGCACGCCCTCGCCGAGGTCCCACACAGCCGCCGAGCCGTTCTTCAGCAGCGGCTTGCCCGCGAGCTTGATGTCTTCCAGCAGCAGCACGCCTTCGGGCCGCACCAGGTCGTGGTAGGCGCCATCGAGGCCGAAGAACTGCCGGCGCCCGTTCTCGACGCGGTAGAAGGTCTTGTCGCCGACGTCCTTCAGGAGCTTGGGAACGGCGATGCCGTCGGCTTCGAGCCTCCCGGCGAGCCAGGCCGCACCGAGCTTGTCGATGATCTCGAAGGGACCCTGCTTCCAGTTGTAGCCGAGCCGCAT
>CAXTQM010000180.1:0-3262 GCA_964246205.1 uncultured Beijerinckiaceae bacterium
GCAAAGAGGGCGTCGCAGGCGCGGGCAGCGATGGCGAGAGCATCTTCCTCCGCGAAGCGGGGGAGGGGGACCGCCGCAGGCGGTGGAGGGGGCCGCCGTGCTTCTCTGCCTCCCGTTCGGGCGATGCCACCTGACGGAGATTGCGGAGGCGGCAGCCCCCTCCACCATGCTTCGCATGGTCCCCCTTCCCCGCTGCATTGCGCTGCACGGGGGAGGATCAGCACGGCACGGTCTCGCGCAGCATCGGAGCGGCCTCGCGCAGCGTGACACCATCCATCGATTTCACCGCGACGCTCGCGGCCCGACCTTCGGCGGCTGCGCGCAGCTCGCGCCACGACACGCCGCCGCCGTCCTCCAGCACGATCTCGCCGTCGACACGCAACGCCCCTCCGTCGAGGTCGGCGAGCGCGTCGAGCAAGGCGCGCCGGCGCGGCGGCTCGGGTCGCCAGAGCAGGTCGAGGTCGGAGGTCGGGCGCAGGACCTGCTCACCGGTGACATGCTGCCAGAGCAGGCCGCCGTAGACGGTGGGCGCGCCGAAATCGGCGGCGAAATCGAGCAGCGACGAGACGGTCTCGTTCCACTCGGCCGGCGACGATGCGGCGGCGGCGGCCAAGAAGACCGGTGCGCGCGGCGTCACGGCGTCGACTGGCACCGACGTGGCGACACGCAGGCGACCCGCCGCATTCGGCAGCTGCAGCGCCACTGGCACCGAGCCCGGCGCCTCGCCCGCGAGTCGCCGCCGGACGATCACCGGCCAACCGCGTCGGCACCAGCCCTCCACCAGCCGCGACGCGTCCGCCGGCAGGTCTAGCGTTGCGATCGCCGCGGTCCAGGCGTCGGGGGCGACCTCCAGCAGATCGTGGCGGAACAGCCTCAAGAGATGGCCGCGGCGATCACGCGCTTGGCGATGTCGGCGGCGACCTTGCGACCCCCGCGCTCCTTGCCGAGCACGTCACGGCGGTCCTGCGGCGAGGCGTCCCTCAGGGTTGCGGCGAGCTGCGGCGCCAGCGGCTTCTCCGGGTCCCACACGGCCTCCACCGCTCCGGTCTGCGAGAGGTGGTCCAGCCCCGGCGCGAACACCGGCGTGGATTTGGCCATCTCCTTCAGCTTGTCGAGGTCGAGCTTGGTGACTCGAGCGATGGAGGGCAGGTCCATGACCGCCGGCTCGGCGCCGGGCAGCGCCACCAGCACGTCGGTCGCCAGCGCGGTGGCGAGAAAGGCGCCGGCGGCGGCCTTGCCGTATTCCAAGCCGATCGTGCGGTGGCCCTCGCGGCTCGCCAACAGCAGGCACTTGGCGAGGTGGCTGAGGTACTCGTTCAGGCCGAGCATCTCGGCGCGGCGCGCCATGAGCTGGCCTTCGGTGTCGACCAGCACCAGGATCGGTGTGTCGCCGCCGTCCTCGACCGCCTTCAGCACGTGCTTGGCGAGCTGCAACGCGCCGTCAGGAGACAGCGGCGCGCCGCCGACGGCACCGATCACAGAGATAGTGCCGCCGCCCTCGAGCTTGGCCGAGCCGGCGAGCACGTCGCCGTCGTGCTCGATGTTGTGGTGCTTGCCGAACAGGCCTTTCAGGATGTCATCGAGCTTCATGGTCGCTCCCGGCGTATTTATCGGCGAGCTCGAGGAAGGCGTCGTCGCCCATGTCGCGGACGGCCACCGTGTCCTTGATGCCGAGCTCCTTCCAAATGTCGCTCGCCGTGTCGCAGTCGCCGAAATGCTTCAGCCGCTTCTTGAGCCGCTTCTGCTCGGCTCGCATCGTGTCGAGATCGAAGGCCGGTGCGTCCTTCAGCGCCGCCGACGCCGCCTCGCGGAAGCCGGCCATCGTGTCCTTGACGTAGAGATCGGCGCCGCCGATCAGCCGGCGCGTCTTGCCGCCCATCGTGGCCCAGACCAGCGCCTTGTCGGCCGAGTCGAACTCCTCGACGCCCTTGTTGGTCTCGATGACCTCGGGGCCGGTGACGCCGGTGCGCCCCTCTTCCGAGATGACGATCCGCGAGCAGGTCGCCGCCGTCAGCCCGGCGCCGCCGAACGCGCCAGCCTTGCCGCCCACCAGCGCCACCACCGTGACGCCGGCAGTGCGCGCCTCGACGATGGCGCGCATCACCTCGGCCACGGCGAGCTCGCCGGCATTGGCCTCCTGAAGGCGAACGCCACCCGAATCCATCAGCAGGACAATTTTTCGCGGCAACTCAGAGTGGTCGCGTGCGGCGCGAAACAGGCCGACGAGCTTGGCGCCCGACACCTCGGCGAAGGTGCCGCCCATGAACTGGCCCTCCTGCGCCGCCAGCAGGATGTCGTCACCGTCCAGCCTGCCGCGGCCGACGATCACGCCGTCGTCGAAGGCGGCGGGCAGGTCGAACTGGGCGAGGTGCGGGCTTCGGACGCGCTCCGTTGGCGGCAGGAACTCGTGGAAGCTGCCCTCGTCCAAGAAGCCGGCGATACGCTGGCGTGCCGTGGCCTGGAACCAGCTCGCGTCGCCGCCCGTCGATGTCTCGGCCATCAAGCCTTCTCCATCATGGCCGCGCCCTGCATCAGGCGCAGCGACACCGTGTCGGGCCGCGCGCCGCCGTCGTTGATGGCGATGTGCAGCCCGCCGGGCGAGGCGCGCTCCACGAAGTCGGTCACGACAGCCTTCCAGATGTCGCCGAAACCGCCGACGCTGGTTGCGATCTCGACCTTGCACCTGGTGTCGGGCAGGTTGCGCTCGAACAAGGCCTCGCAGTTGCCCGAGGCGACGACACCCACGATGGCGGTGGCGCGCTCGCCCGCGGCGCGGTGCTTGGCGAGGTACTCGAAGGTCATGGTCTGCATGAGTGCGTGCTCCCTGCGCCGGGTCCGGTTACTCTGAATTCTTCCAGCTTCGCTATTCCTGACGCAGCGAAGTGGAAATCCGGCACCGGTGTGCTTTCCCGTTTCCAGCCAGGGCGAGGCGCACCGGTTCGGGGTTCGCCTGCGGCGCCCCGGAATGACGTGTTCTCAGAGCTATCCACGACCGCCATCACCAATTCCGGAACTTGGCCGGCGGGTCGTAGAGATCGCCCGACCAGTGCATCAGGTCCTTGATCGAGCGGGCGGCGAGCAGGCTGCGGTGGGCGTCGAGCGGGTCGATGCCGAGGTCCTCCGGCCGCTGCACGATCTTGCGCGCCCGCAGCTCCTCCACCTTCGCCTTGTCGCGGGCGCGGCCGACGTCGGTGTAGCCGGCAACGCCGCGGATCGCCTGCTCGCGCTCCTCGGGCGTGCGGCACAGCAGCAGGTTGGCGAC
>CAXTQM010000180.1:3362-5864 GCA_964246205.1 uncultured Beijerinckiaceae bacterium
CGCGGATCGCCTGCTCGCGCTCCTCGGGCGTGCGGCACAGCAGCAGGTTGGCGACGCCCTCCTCGGTGACGATGTGTGTGACGTCGTCGCCGTAGATCATGACCGGCGCCAGCTCGAGCTTCAGCTTTTCCGCGAGGTTGAGGCTGTCGAGCTTCTCGACGAAGGTCGGCTGCATCTTCTCGGCGAAGGTCTCGACGATCTGCACCACCAGCTTGCGGCCGCGCACCAGCTGCGGATGCGCGCCCGAGGCCTCGCGTCCGGCCTTGAGCCAGGGATCGCTGGCGTGGCGGCGGCCGTGGGCGTCCGACCCCATGTTGGGCGCGCCGCCGAAGCCGGCGATGCGGTCGGTCGTGACGGTGGAGCTGTTGCCCTGCAGGTCGATCTGCAGCGTCGAGCCGATGAACATGTCGGTCGCGTAGAGCCCGGCCACCTGGCAGTACATGCGGTTAGAGGCCATCGAGCCGTCGCGGCCGAGGAAATAGACGTCGGGCCGCGCCGCCATGTAGGCGTCCATGCCAACTTCCGAGCCGAACGAGTGGATCTGCTCGACCCAGCCGCTCTCGATGGCCGGGATGAGCGTCGGGTGCGGGTTCAGCGCGAAGTGCGTGCAGATCTTGCCCTTGAGCCCGAGTTTTTCCGCATAGGTCGGCAGCAGCAGCTCGATTGCCGCGGTGTTGAAGCCGATACCGTGGTTGAGGCGCCTGACGCCATAGGGCTCGTAGATGCCTCGGATCGCCAGCATGGCGGTCAGGATCTGCGTCTCGGTAATCTGCGCCGGATCGCGGGTGAACAGCGGCTCGACGTAGAAGGGCTTGGGCGTCTCCACCACGTAGTCGATGCGGTCGCCCGGCACGTCGACGCGCGGCAGCTTGTCGACGATGGCGTTGACCTGGGCGACGACGATGCCCTGCTTGAAGGCCGTCGCCTCGATCACGACGGGCGAGTCCTCGGTGTTCGGCCCCATGTAGAGGTTGCCGTGCTTGTCGGCCTGCCGCGCCACCGTCAGCGCCACCTTCGGCGTGAGATCGACGAAGTAGCGGCCGAACAGCTCGATGTAGGTGTGGATCGCGCCGAGCTCGATCTTCCCGGCGTAAAGCGCGCGCGCCACCGCCGCGCCCTGCGGGCCGGAATAGGAATAGTCGAGCTTCTTGGCGATGCCTTTGGCGAAGAGGTCGAGGTGCTCGGCGAGCACGATGCCGGATTGCACGACGTGGATGTCGTGCAGCACCTTCGGGTCGGCCTTGGCGAGCGCGCGTGCGAGGAAGTCGGCCTGCTTCTGGTTGTCGCCTTCGAGGCAGAGCCGATCGCCGGGCTTGAGGATGGCCTCGAGCAGTTTCGTGACGTCGGCAGGCGCCACGACCTTGCCCGTGGCGAAGCGCGACCCCGCCTCGAGCCGCTCGTTTCGGTCGGCCTTTTCCGTGCCCCAGTCGATCATTCGCGCTCCCGTCGAGCGCCCTAGTCTCGTGCGCGAGCGGCGCGCTTCAAGGCCGCAGCCGTTTGCGCGGGGCAGTTTTGCAGAAAGGTCGGAGCGTTTGCCGTCACAAACCACCGGCTTCGTAAGACAGACGCTCCGCCTCGTCCTTGATCGCGTCGGCGTACACCAGCCGCTCGTCGACACGCCTAGTGAACCGCCGCAAGGCGACCGAGGTAACGGCGCGGCGCTGAACCACTCGTTTTCGACGTCGGGTTAAGCCCGAGGTCTTCAGCCGGCGACCCACTCGCGCCATCATCGCTACCTTTAAGACGCAACCTTCCGGAGCCTGCCCGATGCCGTCCTTTCCCCTGCGCGCGGCAACAGTCGCGCTGCTCGCCGTCGCCCTCGCCGGCCCCGCATGCTCCGACACGGCGCAGCCGCCCTACACCAACCGGCTGATCCACTCCGCCGACCCCTACCTGCTGCTCCACGCCCATAACCCGGTGGACTGGTACCCGTGGGGTCCGGAGGCCTTCGCCAAGGCCAAGGCGGAGGGCAAGCCGATCTTCCTCTCGGTGGGTTATTCCACCTGCTACTGGTGCCACGTCGCCGAGAAGACGATCTACTCAGACCCCGCCATCGCAAGGCTGATGAACGATTGGTTCGTCAGCGTGAAGGTCGACCGCGAGGAGCGCCCCGACGTCGACCGCCTCTACATGGACGCGACGCAGATGCTCGACGGCCATGGTGCCTGGCCCAACAACCTGTTCCTGACGCCCGAGGGCGCACCGTTTTACGCCGGCAGCTACTTCCCGCCGAAGGACGACGGCGACACGCCGGGCTTCCCCAAGGTGCTGGCGGTGATTCATGACCTCTGGACCGACCACCGCGCCGAGAAGGTGACCCCGGCGGCTACTGAGATGATGAAGGCGCTGCGCTCGCTTGCCGCCAAGAGCGACGAGGACGGCAGCGCCGCGGTGACGCCGCGGCCGTGGCTGAGCTCGGCGGCGCAGATCCTGCTGCGGGGCATCGATGCGGTGAACTGCGGCCTCGGCTCCACCGGCCCGAAGGTCCCGCAGGCGCCGGCC
>CAXTQM010000181.1:0-5825 GCA_964246205.1 uncultured Beijerinckiaceae bacterium
CAGCAGCACGTAGACGGCAACGAACTCGGGCGTGCCGCGCAGCACGATGAGGAAGGCGCGCCCGCCGACCCGGCCGCAGCGCCCGGTGAAGTGCCGGCTGATGGCCGGGAACAGCAGCAGCGAGGTCGCCGCCGACAACGCCGCGGCGAGCTGCGACAGCACCAGCGTCAGCAGCAGCCCGGGGCCGACCTGCACCGCCAGCACGTGCCACGCCCAGGCCGCGAGCGAGCCGTGGCCGCTGCGGATCGGCTCGGGCACGACGCCGGCGGCGAAGCGGGCGAGCCGCACCGGGACGGGATCGCCGGCGAGCTTGTCGACCAGGAGCCACAGCGCGACCAGACTGCCGCCGACGAGGAAGGGCAGCGTCACCGGGCGCGCCCACAACCCGCGCGTGGCGATCAGCGCGTAGAAGGCGAGCAGCAGCGCCGCCACCTGCGGGTAGTCGCCCTGCTGGAAGTAGGTCTCCAGGCTGAAGCCGATCGTCGGCACGCCGATGAAGCCGATGATCAGCGTCGAGCGCATGCCGCATTCGAGCCGGTACAGCAGGTACGAGCGGAAGGCGTGCGAGAGCAGCGGACCGCGCACGAAGAGGAAGCGCGAGACGACGCCGGTGCGCACCGGCAGCGCGCGCTCGGCGGAAAGGTCGGCCTCCTCCATGATCTCGGCGTAGACCTTGGCGAAGATGCCGGCGTAGGGGATCGCCAGCGCCAGCACGCCGGTCAGGGCCGAGATGCCGGTGATCTGCAGCAGCAGCATCGCCCAGAAAAGTTCGTGGATCGACCTCATGCCGGCGGCCACGATCCGCACCGCGCGGGACTCCGCGAACACCAGCGACAAAGCGAGGCCGACGATGGCGCCGGAGCCGACGCCGATCACCGCGAACGCGACGGTCAGCACCACCTCGCGCAGGGCGATCGCCGCCAGGTCCGGCCGCAGGAAGCCGGCGCCGAAGCGGGCTAGATCGTCCCAGGGGTGGAGCGCCTTGACGTGGAGATCGGCGGCCAGCGCGGCGACACACGCGAGGCCGAGAAAGGCCAGCGTGACGGTGCCGTAGCCGAGCGTCGAAGGGCGGCGGGATGGCGCGACGAGGCTCACCCCGCCGAGCCTAGCGCATCACGAAGCTCTCGGCGATGTAGCGCATCCGCAGCGGGCGCAGCACGAACAAGGCGAGCAGCGCGGCGGCGACGTTGAGGGCGACGGTGATCATGAACACCGACGACCAGCCGTGATGCTTCGCCACGATGCTGGCGATCGGCACCAGCACGGCGCCGACGCCCTTGGCGGTGTAGAGCATGCCGGCGTTGGTCGAGGCGTAGCGCGAGCCGAAGGTGTCGCCGCAGGTCGCCGGGAACAGGCTGTAGATCTCGCCGAACACCAGGAAGTAGAACGCCGAGGCGAAGACGAAGACCAGCGGCTCGCGGCCGGCGAGGCCGAGCGACAGCAGCATCAGCGCGGCGATCGAGAAGGCGATCGCCATGGTGTTCTCGCGGCCGATGCGGTCCGACAGGATGCCGAACAACGGCCGGCCGATGCCGTCGAGGATGCGGTCGAGCGAGAGCGCGAAGGTCAGCGTCACCATGGTCAGGCCGGCCAGCGTCACCGGCGTCTTGGCGATGCCGTAGTCGCTGGCGATCGGCGCGATCTGCGCCGCCGTCATCAGCCCACCGGCGGCCACCATCACGAAGATGAGGTAGAGCACCCAGAACACTGGCTGGCGGATCGCCTTGGCCGGCTTCACGCTGCGCTTGGCCTGCGGAATGGCGAGGCGGCGCACGATCGGCGGGTGCAGGATCTTCGGGGCGTGCAGCATCAGCGCGACGACGACCACGACGAGCCCCTGCCCGATCCCGAAGACCAGGAAGGTGTGGCGGTAGCCGTCGGCCGCGATCATGTGGGCGATCGGCACCAGGGTCAGCGCCGCGCCGGCGCCGAAACCGGCGGCGGTGGCGCCGGCGGCGAGGCCGCGCTTGTCGGGAAACCATTTCAGCGCGTTGCCCACGCAGGTGCCGTAGACCGCCGCCGCGCCCAGCCCGCCGACCACGGCGCCGAGGTAGAGCACCGCCAGCGAACTGGCGTAGGCGTTGACGATCCAGGCCGCGGCGATCAGCACGCCGCCGACCATGACCACCGGACGCGGCCCGTAGCGGTCGCCGAACCAGGCCTTGAACGGCACCATCCAGGTCTCGGTCAGGACGAAGAAGAAGAACGCGAGCTGGATGCCGGCCGGATCCCAGCCGTTGGCCTTGCTCATGGGACCGACGAACAGCGTCCAGCCGTATTGCAGGTTGGCGATCATCGCCATGCAGACGACGCCGGCACCGAGCTGCAGCCAGCGGGTCGCGGGCGAGCCTTCCATCACCGGCACGGCGGTCGGCAGGACGGGTTCGTGGCGGATCGCCGGCTCCGCGAGGTCGCTGGCCATCAGGCCGTTCTCCGCTGTTTTTCTTCTGATCTCGAAGGCTTGTAGCGTCGCCCGAGCCCGATGCGCAACGGAGATGCTCCTGTCGCCTTCTGTCGTTCGGCAAATCGTCTTGGAAGAGAAACGCGGACTGAGTGCCTCCGCCAACTCGCGCCGACGCGGAGACCTGCTAGACTGCCCCCGCGAGCAGGAGGCGGCCGTTGGACGAACGGGTCACGAGCGAGAAGCAGGACGTCGAGGAGGACGCCGGCGAGCCGCAGAACGAGGCCGTGACGCGGATCTTCACCAGCGTCGAGCATTGGATCACGATCGGCATCGGCGCCGTCCTGATCGTGGCGACCCTGCTCCTGCTGTCGGGCACGCTGGCCGGCGTGCTCGAGGCGGTTCGCCATTGGCCGGTGACCGACAACATCTTCCTGATCGTCGACAAGCTCCTGTTCACGCTGATGCTGGTCGAGATCCTGCACACCGTCCGGCAATCCATCGCGCGGGATCAGATCGCCGTCGAGCCCTTCCTGATCGTCGGTCTGATCGCCTGCGTGCGCCGCATCCTGATCGTCACCGTGGACACGGCCAACCAGTCCGGCGTCAAGGACCCCGTGCATTTCCAGCAGGCGATGATCGAGCTCGGGGTGCTCGGCAGCCTCGTGCTCGTGCTGATCGTCTCGATCTACCTGTCGCGCCGCAGCCGCAAGGTCTCGGCCTGAAGGGCTTCGGGCTCGATCCTGTCCAGGATGCCGTCGAGTTCGGCGGCCATGTCGTCGGCCTGGACTGCGATCCGCAAGATGACGGCCCGGTCTCGGCCGCGCGCCTCGGCGATGGCTCGGACGGTCCCTGCCCCGACACGGAGCAGGTCCGCCAGTTCCAGAAGCTCCCCGTCGAATTTCATCGAACGCCCCGCTTTGTGAGACCCGGCTTAACTCATGGCGCGAGGATTCGCTTCTTTTTTCGCGGTTTCCTTCGTGTGCCTCGGCGAGCAGCGCCGCGGCAAAGGATCGTCCCGACGGCTCGTCCGTTGTGGCTGCGCATCGAAGGAGAAGGTCATGGGCAGCTTGGGGCGGATCGGGTGGCTTGCGATCGGGCTGGTGGCGGGCTTCGCCCTGCCGGCGAGGACCGCCTTCGCGGCGATGGGCGTGGATGCGGTCATCGGCGGCATTCATCCCAAGAACAAGGACAAGATTACGCTGGACGAGATGCGCGACGCCGCGGGCCGCACTTACGACAAGATCGCGAAGGCCTACGGCGGCAAGGTCACACTGCTTCAACTCGGCGGCCGGGTGACTTCCGCCGACCTCGAGGACGCCAAGATCGGCGTTGGCGAGCGCGACGGATCGGTCAGCAGGGCTGACTACCAGGCGTTGGCGTCGCGGTTCTTCTCGCAGGCCGACGTCTCGCGAAAGCCGGATGTCTCGCCGGCAGACGGCACCCTCGATCGGGCGGAGCTGACGACGCCGACCGGCGAGAAGCTCATGCGCCTGATCGAGTGATCAGTCCGCCATGGCCGGTACCGGCGCCATGGCTTCCGCCAGCCTAGCGAAGCTGACCGGCTTGGCGACGAAGGCATCGAGCCCGGCCTGCCGCGCCAAGCGGTGCTCGCCCTCGAAGAGATCGGCGGAGAGCGCAATCAGCCGCGCCGGCGGCACGTTGCGGGCGAGCTCCGCCAGGCGCACGCGGCGCGCCACCTCGAGCCCGTCGAGGCCCGGCATACGGATGTCGAGCACCAGCGCGTCGAAAGGCTGGCCGCCGTCGAGCGCCGCTTCGACGAGGGCGAGCGCGGCGATGCCGTCCGGCGCATGTGTCACCGTCGCGCCGAGCTTCTGCAGGTGGCGGGTCGCCAGCAGCGCGTTGATGGCATTGTCCTCCGCGAGAAGCACGTTCATCTCGGTGCCAGGCTGCCTTTCAAAAGCGGGCTCCGTCGAGCGCGGCGGGCGGCGGCCGTCGAGCGCGGCGACGAGCGAAGCGTGGCGGACCGGCTTCACCAGCCAGCCGTCGAAGCCGCGCGCGGTGGTCTGCCCGAAAGCGCGGCGCTCGTAGGGCGAGAACAGCACCAGGGTGCGGCGCACGCCCGCGGCGCGGGCGGCGAGGCCCAGCGTGCGGGTGGCCTCCTCGCCGAGCGCGCAATCGACCAGCATGAGTTCGGGCGCCGGCCCCGCGGCGAGCCGCGCCGTCGCGGCCTCGGCCCCGGTGAGCAGGGCCACCTCGACGCCGACCTCGGCAAGGCGGGCCGCGAGGAACGGCGCTTCGAACGGCGAGTCGGCGACCAGCAGCGCGGTGGCCGGAGCAGCCTTTTGCGTCACAGGCAATGGCGCGGAATCGGCCGACAACGGCAGGATGACGGTGAAGCACGAGCCGCGGCTCCGGTCGGCCAGGGTCAGCGCGCCGCCCATGCGCTCGGCGAGGCGCTTGGAGATCGCGAGGCCGAGGCCGGTGCCCTCGTGGCGTCGGGTGGTCGAGCCGTCCGCCTGCTCGAAATCCTCGAAGATCGCGGCGCGGCGCTCCGCCGGCACGCCCGGGCCGGTGTCTATCACGTCGAATCGCAGCCGCCGGTCCGGCTCCAGCGCGACAGCGATGCCGAGGCCGCCGGTGTCGGTGAACTTGATGGCGTTGCCGGCAAGGTTGAGCAGGATCTGGCGCAGCCGCACGGCGTCGCCGACGACGCGGCGGGGCACATCGGCGGCGAAGGTGGCGGCGATCTCAAGGCCCTTGCCCTGCGCACGCGGCGCCAGCAGCTCGGCCACGCCCTCGACCAGCTGGACGAGGTCGAACGGGTCGGCGGCGATCGCCAGCTTGCCGGCCTCGATCTTGGAGAAGTCGAGGATCTCGTCGATGAGGCTCGCCAGCGCGCCGCCGGAGGAGCGGATCGCGCCGACATAGGTTTCCTGCTCGGCATCGAGCGGCGTGCCGGCGAGCAGCTCGGCCATGCCGAGGATGCCGTTGAGGGGCGTGCGCACCTCGTGGCTGACGTTGGCGAGGAAGCGCGACTTGGCCTCGTTGGCCGCCTCGGCCCGCTCGCGCGCCGCCGAGGCCTCGCGCAGCTCCCAGATCTCGTCGCGCAGCCCGTCGACCTCGGTCTGGAAGCGCCGCGCGCGACGACGCGCCGCCACGACGAACAGGATCAGCGCCAGCAGGGCGAGGGCCGCGCCGAGCGCATTCAGGACGAGGGGCAGAAGGTCGAGCATCCAACGACGCTATGGCACGCCGCCTGCCGGAGCGTTCCGCGATGCTGGCGATCCGCAGGTCGCCGGCCAAGGATTTGTTAAGCCTGGTGCGGGCCCGGGCGGGCCTACTCGTCGTCGCTCTTGTGATGGCGGCGATGGCGGTGCCTGGGCTTGTCGCTGGCGTCGCCATCGGTCGCAGGTGCGCCGACGGCCTCGGCGGCGGCGACCTGCGCCGCGGCCTGCTGGGG
>CAXTQM010000182.1:0-5817 GCA_964246205.1 uncultured Beijerinckiaceae bacterium
GGCTCCACCACCGAGGCCGCCGCTTTGGCCGTTGCCGCCCGCGCCGAAGCCGCCCGACGAAAGGCCGCCGGCGAAGGACGCGGACGACTGGCCGATGCTGCCGTTCAAGCTCCCGCCCTGGCCCGGTCCCGGTGTGGATGGGTTACCAGGTCCGCCGTTCTGGAAAGCCACGTCGCCCGAGGCGCCGTTGCTACCGCCGCCGGACGCGCCGAACAGACCCTTGACGAGCCGCACCAGCTCGCGGGCCTCGCGGTAGCGGGGACGGTAGATGTAGATGCCCGGCGTCGCCGAGACGTCCTGGTGATCCAGCCTGCGGATCCACGTCGTCGCCCGCCGGATGAGCTGCGGGCTGCGCGAGATCACCATGATCGCCCGCAGCCGTTTGATGGCCTTGAACTGCACGCTTCCGGTGGCGCCCCCGGTGTCCTTGTCGGCATCGAAGATGCGGTTTAGCTCGCCGATGACCTCGTCGGGGGCGGAGCGGCGCAGCTCGACGACGCTCACCGACTGCGTGTGCATCCAGTCGGCGTCGAAGTTCTTGATGGCGCGCACCACCTCCTCGCGGCGGAGTTGCGGCCCCCGCACGATGATGGTGTTGCGGGCGGCGTCGACGCGGACACCGTCGGCGTCGGTCAGAAAGCCGCTGACGATCTTGAGCACGGAGGCGGCCGAGGAGTAGTCGAGCGGCACGACCGAAATGCCGAAGCCGTGCTCCTTGCCGGTGGCGTCGACGACGCCGCCACCAAGCGTGAGGGGCGCGATACGATAGCCGGTCGCCGTCGGCGTCATCGACAGGCCCTGCATCGTGAGCACGCCTTCCAGGGTCGAAAGCAGCTCGGACCGGTTCTGCGGTGCCGCCGACGAGACGGTGATCTTTCCCATGATGTTGGGGGCGAGCGTGTAGGACACGTGCAGGACACCGCCGAGCACAGCCTGCAGCACGTCCTTGATGTCTGCGTCGTCGAAATTGAGTTTATAGCCGCCGTCGCTGTCCTTCACCGCCTCGTCGTCGAGTTTGGCCTGACGACCGGATCGTCTGCCGGCGTCCACGCGGTCGGTAACCGGATCGACCCGGTCCGGGTCGGCTGAACTCGGCTCGTCGTCGTCGGGTTCGACCTTGGCCGTGCGCGCCTTGCGCTTCTTGGCGAGCCCCAGTAGCGCATCGCCTCCGTGCGGCTCGCGGGCGCGGAACCGCTCCAGCGTGGCGAGCAGGTCGCCGTGTCCGACGCCCGGCTCGAGGCGCGACTCCGGGCCGAACTCGCGAGCGCGGCCGGACCCGCTCGGCTCCGGATCGGCACGACCTTGGCTGTGCTCCGGCGGCGGGTTGACGATGCGGTGCTCGCGATAATCCATCACTACGGGCATGCTTGTGTCGGGGATCGGCGGCGGCCGGTCTCCGACGCAGCCCGCCAGCGGCATCAATCCAGCCAGAAGTGCATACCCACGCATTCGCACGAAAAACGGCACTCCTTGCTGCAGGTCGTTCGGTCACTCTAGGCGCCGGGACGCCGTCCAGCGGCCCTCTCTAGAACCTGAGCTTCGTCCAAACCAGGGCGGTGACGGCTGGATCGGCAGTATCCGCAAAAGCGCCACATCTATGAAGCGTCGCGTAACCTTTTTGCCGCGCAACCAAGATTATGGTTAACAGGAGTTTTTATGACGAAAAGAAGAAAGCAGGCTGTCGAGGGGTGCGCCTTATCTTGCTCGCGCAAACAGCGACGATGGCTTTAGTGTGAACCTAGGATAGCTCATCCCGTGTCGCGAGCACGACGAGACAGCGCGACGCGCTTGCCGTAGGTGACCTTGATCGCGTACAAAGGGCTTAAGTCCGGAGATGGGGGAGAGCCCTGTCGCGGCCGTGATGGGCTTTCGCGTGCCCGAAGAAGGACGTGATGACCGAGCCAGCGAAGATCGAGCCTGCCGAGAAATTGTTCGCCAAGCCCACCGCGGTCAAGGTGGAGATCGCCGCGGCCGGGCGCCGGGGCGAAACGCGCGTCGATGCCTTCATGGCCGGCTGCCCGGTTCACGCGCTTCGCGGCAAACTGAAGGATGCCGGTCTGCGCCCGACGCGCCAGCGCATGGCGCTCGGCCTGCTGCTGTTCGCCAAGGGCGACCGCCACCTCACCGCCGAGAAGCTTTACGAAGAGGCACAGGAACTGCGCGTTCCCGTATCGCTCGCCACGGTGTACAACGGGCTCCATGTCTTCACAGAAGCCGGACTGTTGCGCGAAGTCGCGGTCGACGGCACCAAGGTTTATTACGACACCAACGTCACCGACCATCATCACTTCCTGCTCGAAGGCACCAACCAGTTGATCGATATTCCGGCATTGTCGATCGACCGCAGCGTGGTGCCCGACCTGCCCGCGGGAATGGAGATCGCGGCTATCGACGTCGTGGTTCGGCTGCGGCCGACTAAGTCCGGCGGCAAGGCGAGCTAAGCGGGCAGGTACCTCGAGGCGTCGAGTCTGCCTGTTGGGGTGATTGTCCGCTGGGTTCGACCCGCGTAGTTTCCGGGAGGACATTGCCGGAGAATGCGCCATGACAGCCGACAGCGTAGCCCGCGTCCCGCGCGAGCGGTCCAGCGAGGCCCGCGGGACGAGCGCGGCCAAGCCGATCCCGACCCAGTTTCGGGAGTCGCCGGCAGCCGGGGCCCATGCCGCCAGTCACCTCGTCAACGAAGACGCGACCCCCGGTTCCGGCGCCCTGCCGAGCCATGCCCATCGCTCCGGCAAGGAAGTCGACGGCGGGGCCGGCTAAGCGTGCCGCGGTCGGGCTTCTTGCGAGACGCGGACGCCGTGACGCTCATCGCTTGCTGACATGTGCCGTCGGCAACTGGCCGTCGAACTGCGAGACCCAGACCAGCCCGTGCTCGACGCCGGGCGGCGGCGGCGGAAACGGCGAGGCCTGCACCAGGGCCCGCATCGCGATCTGGTCGATGTCTGGATAGCCGCTCTTCTGGCACCAGTCCTTGATCGTCACCTTGCCCGTGCCGTCGACGTGGAAGCAGATCGCGACATGGCCGCCGGCCTGCCAATGCGCCGTGTGCGGCAGCTTGCCGACTTTCTCCTCGAGCATGCCCTCGACGGTCGACATCCAGCGCACGTCCTCGGTGCCGCCGTAGACCTTGGTCTTGGCCGAGGGCTTGGCGAAGGTCATCTGCGGCAGCGCGTCCGAGCCCGACAGGCTGGCGAACAGCTCCTTGGTCTTCTGGTTGGTCTTGGGGCTCGCCTTGGCGGCCTTGGTCTTGGGCGGTTTGGGGGTCGGCGCCTTGGAGCTCTTGGGCGTCGCCTTGTCGAGCGCCTCGGCGTCGGGCTTCGTCTTGTCCTCCTCCTTGGCGGCGGTGTCCTCCTTGGCGTCGGACGGCGGCGCCGCCTCCTTCGGCGGCGCGGCCGCGGCCTTGGGGCTCGGCGTGCCCTCCTGCGGCGGCTGCGGCGCCTTGGGCACGCTGGTCTTCTCCTGGAGTTTGTCGGTCTTCAGCGTCTCCTGGTTCTCCTTGCGCGGCGCGGAATAGGCCGGACTTAGGTCTTCCTTCGGCCTCGGTGGCGGCGGAGGCGGAGGCTTCTTGTCGGGCGGCGGCGGCGCGGGCGGCAGAGGCTTGGGCGGCTCCGGCGGCGTCTCGACGATGACCTCGACTGGCGTTTCCTCGCTCGCGGCGACCTGCATTTCGGTGTTGCGGTCGCGCAGCAGGAAGGCGGCGATGAGCCCCGCATGGACCAGCAGCACGACGAGGAGAACGAGCGCGAAACGCGTGCGCGCCCACAGTGGGACGCGTGAGCGCGCGCTGTCGAGCCGCTCCTCGGCGGCGGCCGTGAAGTCGGTGCCCTCCGGGGCTTCGTCGGGCTGCGGGGCGTCGCTCGCCATTCGAACTTGTCACAACGTCGGGCCGGCGAATGCCAGCGAAAAAGCGCGACATCGCTTGCCGCGACGGGCGTTTCCGCCGTAGCTGCGGGGCCGATGCCACAGCGCCCGAGCCTTCGTGCCCCAGTCCGACTATTCTGAGGCGCCCGGAGGTGCCGCCGCGCCCGATGCGATCCGCCCGATGCGCGCCGACGAACTGGTGCCGCTCGCCGACCTCTGGGTCGCCTCCTGGCAGGAGGCGATGCCGGCGATCGACTTCGAGGCGCGCTGGGCGTGGATCTCGGCGGTGCTCGTCAACCCCTCTCACACGACCCTGGTCGTCGAGCGGGACGGCGTCGCGCTGGGCTTCGCGATGCTGGAGGGCGGGCTGCTGCACCAGCTCGTGGTCGCCTCGTCGGCCAAGGGCAGCGGACTTGCCGTGGCGCTCCTCGCCGCCGCAAAGACGCTGGTTCCCGGTGGGCTCGCGCTCGACGTCAACAAGGACAACCCGCGCGCCCTGCGATTCTACCTGCGCGAGGGCTTCCGCCGCGCCGGCGAGGGGCGCAACGCCGGTTCCGGCCTCGCCACCTGGCGCATGCTGTGGCCGTGAGAGGACGAGGCCGGAGCGCGCGTCATCACGCCGCCATGCTGCCGGCGCACATCGCCGCCGTCCGACCCCGGAGCCGGCCGTGCCGCCCCTTCTGATCGCCTACCCCGTCGTCGATCCCGTGCTGGTCCGCCTCGGCCCGCTGCCGATCCGCTGGTACGCGCTCGCCTACATCGGCGGGCTGGTCGGCGGCTGGGCGGGCGGCCGCTTTCTCGTCGCCCGGCCGCGGCTGTGGGGGACGCGACAGCACACTAGCGTCATGGCCATCGACGACCTCGTGGTCTACATCGCCGCCGGCATCATCGGCGGCGGCCGGCTCGGCTACGTGCTGTTCTACAATCCCGGCTATTTCGCCGGACACCCGTTCGAGGCGCTGCAGTTGTGGAACGGCGGCATGTCGTTCCACGGCGGCCTGCTCGGAGCGGCGCTGGCGATGGTGATCTTCGCCCACCGCGTCGGGGTGCGGCTCGATAGCGTCACCGACACGGTGGCGGCCGTCGTGCCGATCGGCCTTTTCCTCGGGCGGATCGCCAACTTCATCAAGCCGGAGCTGTGGGGCCGCCCCACCGACGTGCCCTGGGCCATGATCTTCCCCGGCTCCGACGGGCAACCACGCCACCCTTCGCAGCTCTACGAGGCTGGGCTTGAGGGCAGCGCGCTATTCGCCCTGCTGTGGATCGTGATCTACCGCGGCGGACTGCGCCGCGACGGGCTCGTCACGGCGTTGTTCTGCATCGGTTACGGCCTCGCCCGCATCGCCTCGGAGTTCTTCCGCGAGCCGGATCGGCAGCTCGGCTACCTTTTCCAGGGCGCCACCATGGGCATGTTGCTGTCGATCCCGCTGCTCGCCGTTGGCGCGCTGCTGCTGTGGCGCGCCTTCCGGCGGCCGAAGGCTGACGACTTGGTCGGGGCTCCAGAGACGAGGCTTTGCGACGAGGCCATCGAGCCGATCACGGGATAGATCGGCGGTCGACGGCGCAGTGGTTTCTGAGAGGGTTCGCTTTACCGCGAAGGGCGCACGGCCCGCACGGCCTCGATGGTCATGGCCAGCATGTAGGCGAGGAACTTCTCGCCCTGCGCCTCGGCGATGGCCTGGGCCGCTGTGCAATGATCGAGGAGCTTGCCGAGCTGCTCGCCGCGCGTTGCATCCGGAGCCGTGCGCTTCGACGACAAAAGCTTGCCTTCTTCCGGCATCGGTTCCTCCGCGACGCCGGCGGTGCCGCTCTGGGCGAGCGGGATTCTCCGGAGACGGTGCGATCATGCGAGGCGCGACCATTCGAGACAAGGCGACCCTCAGGGTCCGTGAAACCGAATCGGCCGAAGACGATGTTTTTCTCGGCTTCGTCGGCTTGGCGGAGACAGTGTTCGGG
>CAXTQM010000183.1:0-4711 GCA_964246205.1 uncultured Beijerinckiaceae bacterium
GACCAGCGCCGTCTGCCGACCGCCGGTCAGCTCGGCGTAGACCTCGGCCAGGATCTCGGAATCGAGCAGCGCGCCGTGCTTGGTGCGGCGCGAATTGTCGATGCCGTAGCGCGAGCACAGCGCGTCGAGGCTGACCGGCGCGCCGGGATGGCGGCGGCGCGCCAAGGCCAGCGTGTCGACCATCAGCCCGGTGTCGAGCGCCGGGCGACCGAGCGTCACCAGCTCCGCCGAGACGAAGCGGAAGTCGAACTCGGCGTTGTGGGCGACGAGCTTGGCGCCGGCGAGGAAGGCGACGAGCTCGTCGGCGATGTCGGCGAACAGCGCGCGGCCGGCGAGGAACTCGGCCGAGAGGCCGTGGACGCGGAACGCCTCCTCCGGCATGTCGCGCTGCGGGTCGAGGTACCGGTGGAAGGTCTTGCCGGTGGGGATGCCGTTCAGGAGCTCGACGCAGCCGATCTCGACGACGCGGTGCCCCGTCGCCGGGTCTAGCCCGGTGGTCTCGGTGTCGAACACGATTTCACGCACGGCTGTCCGTCTCGCCCCAGGGCCGCGATCACGGCCTCCACCTGCCGATCCGCCGCCTCGAGCCCGTCGCCGGTCTCGATCACGAACCACGCGCGCCGACGCTTCTCGGCGTCCGGCATCTGCCGGGCGACTATGGCCGCGAAGCGCGCCTCCGTCATGCCGGGACGCGCCAGAACCCGCGCCTTCTGCACAGCCAAAGGCGCCGAGACCAGGACCACGGCATCGACCTCGGCCTCGCCGCCCGTCTCGTAGAGCAGCGGCACGTCGAGCACGGCCAGGCGAGCGCCGGCCTGGCGGGCCTCTTCGACGAAGCGCCGGCGTTCCGCGAGGACCAGCGGGTGCACGATGGCCTCGAGCCGCTTCATGGCGGCTGAGTCGCCGATGACCCGTTGGCCCAGCGCTTGGCGGTCGACCGCGCCGGCACGCGCCACGCCGGGAAACGCCGCTTCCACCGCCTCCATCGCCGCGCCGCGATAGAGCCGGTGCACGGCGGCATCGGAGTCGAATACCGGTACGCCCCGGGCGGAAAACATCGCCGCCGTCGTGGACTTGCCCATGCCGACCGAGCCGGTGAGGCCGACAAGGATCATAGGCTTGGGCGCCGCGCGCGCACGGCAAGAGTCAGGGTGAGACCGCCGAGACGGTCTACGAAGCGATGGTGACGACGGAAAGGATCGATGGTGGAGCCAGACGGAATCGAACCGACGACCTCTTCAATGCCATTGAAGCGCTCTCCCAACTGAGCTATGACCCCGGCCGTTTTCGCACGGCCCCTTGGGAAGGGCCGGCCCGATCGGCGATGCCGACGCGAGGGCGCCCTATAGCCGCTCCTCCGCGACCCGACAAGCGACAATTGCGGCCTACCGGAGCACCCCTCTTCGGTCGTTCATCTAAAAACTCGCTCGTAGACAGATTCGGCTACGTTTTGAGGTCGCTGCTCGTAACGAGAGTAAGCCCTCCATGAAAACGCTGATCGCACCGCGTCGTGGCGCACGGGATTGTTCCCAAAGCCGGCGGGATCGTTCCGCGCGGCACAACGGGCTTGCCGCGATGCGGCGGTGCCGTTAGGGGTCGGCCGCCTTCGGACGCAAACAACCCAGGGGTTCGGCCATTTTCACCCGGCGCACGATCGTCAAGGGCGCACTGGCCGCGGGGGCCGGAACCGTCGCCGCCGACGGGCTCGGCTCGGCCGAGGCGCAGACCGCTCGGGCTCCGCAAAGCAGCCGCTTCAGCTTCGACGAGGTGGTTCGACGCGCCTCCGATTTGGCCTCGGCCCCGTTCCAGGGCCAGCTGCCGCAGCTTCCCGAAGAGCTGAACAAGCTGAGCTTCGATCAATGGCGGCAGATCGAGTTCAAGGATTCGAGGGCGCTCCTCGGCGGCAACGGCAGCCTGTTCCACCTCGAGCTGTTCCACCTCGGCCATCTCTACAAGCGCCCGGTGGTCATCAACACGGTGCGCGACGGCATTCCGACGCCGATCCCCTACCAGGCCAGCCAGTTCGCTTACGGCTCGACTCGCTTCGCCAAGCCGCTGCCGGTCAACCTCGGCTTCGCCGGCTTCAAGATCCGCTCGCCGCTGAACGAGCCCAAGACCTTCGACGAGTTCATCTCCTTCGTCGGCTCGAGCTATTTCCGCTTCCTCGGCCGCGGCCAGCGCTACGGCCTGTCCGCGCGCGGGCTGGCGCTGGCCGGCGGCTCCAACCAGGAGGAATTCCCGTTCTTCCGCGAGTTCTGGATCGAGACGCCGAAGCCCGACGCCGACAAGCTGACGATCTACGCCCTTCTCGATTCCTCGGTCGTCACCGGCGCCTACCAATTCGACTGCTATCCCCAGAAGAACAGTGTCATCGACGTCGACGTGACGCTGATCCCGCGCAGGAACGGCGTGAAGATCGGCTACATGCCGCTGACGTCGATGTTCTTCCTCGGAGCCGGCCAGCCCAGGCTCTCCGAGGACTACCGCTGGGAGCTGCACGATTCCGACGGGCTGATGGTGCACACCGGCGCCGGCGAATGGATCTGGCGACCGCTGCGCAACCCGCGGCCGGTGGCGACGACCAGTTCGTTCGTCGACCACGACCCCCAGGGCTTCGGCCTGCTGCAGCGCGACCGCGAGTTCTCGCACTACGAGGACATCGATCTCGCCTACCAGCTGCGCCCAAGCTATTGGGTGAAACCCAAGAGCAAGCTCGGCGAAGGCCATGTCGAGCTGTTCGAAATGCCGACGACGGACGAAACCAACGACAACGTGGTCGCCTCCTGGGTGTCGAAGGAGGACGTCGAACCCGGTCGGCCGGTGAGATACGCCTATGCGATCACCGCGGCGCTCGACTTGGCGGGGCTGTCGAGCAACGGCAAGGTCGAGGCCAGCTTCCAGACCGAGGCACGCGCGCTCGGCTCGTCCGAGCCGAATGTGCCGACGCAGCGCCGTTTCATGATCGACTTCGCCGGCGGTAACCTCGCCTATTTCGGATCCGATCCCGCCGCGGTGCAGCTCGTGGCGACGACCAGCGCCGGTCGCATCCTGCGCTCCTATACCCAGAAGAACACCTTCATCGATGGCTTCCGCGGCACGGTCGATGTCGAGCTCGAGCCCGGCCAAAGCGCCGACCTGCGCGCCTATCTCAAGAACGGGCCGAACACCTTGACCGAAACTTGGACGTTCCCCTGGACCGCCCCGAAGTAGGCCGCCGATGAAGGTTGCCTGGGCGCTGGCGCGGCCGATCCTGCATCGGCTCGACCCCGAGCGCGCGCACGAGCTGACCTTGCGGGCGCTGGCCGCCCTGCCGCTGCCGCCGGCGGCGCCCGACGATCCACGCCTCGCGGTCGACGTCTTCGGGCTCCGCTTCGCCAACCCGATTGGCCTGGCTGCCGGCTTCGACAAGAACGGCACCGTCTCGCCTAAGGCGGTGGCGCTGGGTTTCGGCTTCGCCGAGGTCGGCACGCTGACGCCGCGGCCGCAGCCCGGCAATGCCAAGCCGCGGCTATTCCGGCTCACAGAGCACGGCGCGGTCATCAACCGCTTCGGCTTCAACAATGCCGGGCACGCGGCGGCGCTGGCGAGCCTACGCCCAGGATCGGCGCCGATCGGCATCAACGTCGGCGCCAACAAGGAGGCCACCGACCGCGTCGCCGACTACGTCGCCGGCATCCACGCCTTCGCCGGCGTCGCCGCCTATTTCACGATCAACGTCTCGTCGCCGAACACGCCGGGCCTGCGCGACCTGCAGAAGCCCGAGGCGCTCGACGAGCTGCTCGCCCGCGTGCTCGACGCCCGCGACGCCGCCGCGCCGGGACAGGCGGTCCTGCTCAAGATTGCGCCGGACCTGACGCCGGCCGAACTCGACGGCATCGTCGCCGTGGCGCGTCGGAGGCGCGTCGACGGCATGATCGTCTCCAACACCACGATCGGTCGCGAGACGATCGCATCCCATCGCCACGGCGACGAGGCCGGCGGTTTGTCGGGGCGGCCGCTGTTCGCGCTCTCGACGAGGATACTCGTCGAATGCTTCGGTCGCGTCGAGCGGCAGTTCCCGCTGGTCGGCGTCGGCGGGGTCGAGGATGCCGCCACCGCAATGGCCAAGATCGAGGCCGGCGCCTCCCTGGTGCAGCTCTATTCGGCGCTGGTCTATGCCGGCCCGGTCCTACCGGGCGAGATCAAGCAAGGGCTGGCCGCCATGCTGGCGCCAGGCGAAACGCTGGCAGACCGGGTCGGCCGCGCGGCGTAGCAGCGCGCGGCGCGGCTGCAGCGTACGACCCCCAAGCCGGGAACAACGACCCCGCCAAGCCGTTGCCTCGGACCCCAGAGGAGGTCAATTCCCATGTCTTTCAAGCATGTTCTCGTCGCCACCGCCGTTCTCGGCATGGCCGTTCCCACCCTCGTCAGCGCGCAGGGTCTCGTCGGCGGAGCACAGGACGGCGCCGATCGCGGTGCGTCCGAGGCCGGTCCGGTCGGGGCCGTCGTCGGCGGCGCCGTTGGTGCCGCGACCGGCACCGTGAACGGTGCGCTTGGCATCGGCCCGCGCGAGCGCGCCCCGTGCGGCACCCGCAGCACGACCCGTACGAACGCCGACGGCGAGTCCGTGACCCGCACCGACTCTAACTGCTGATCGCCGCGCATCCATGCGGAGGCCCCCGGCACAAAGCCCGCGGGCGGTTGTGGTGGGGTATGCGACGCCCCGACGGCG
>CAXTQM010000183.1:4721-5785 GCA_964246205.1 uncultured Beijerinckiaceae bacterium
CTTTTGTCGTCTGCTATCCTCGCGACATCCTGCGGCGACTGCCCAGCAACGCCGCGACATAGGCTAACGACCCGATCGCCGTGATCCAGAAGCTGGTTGGCCAGTCCGTGTAGAAGGCCAGCGCCAGCCCAACCCAGGCGGTCGCCACCGCCAGCGCCATGGACGTCACGACGCCCGTCGCGACCGTTCGTGTGACGCGCAGCGCGGTGGCAGCGGGCGTCACCAGCAGCGCGAAATTGAGCAGTACGCCGACGATCTGCATGGTTTGCGCCGTCGATAGCGCGACGAGCAGCATGAAGACCGCCGATACGCGGGTGAGCCCGACGCCGTGCGCCTCGGCGAGTTCAGGCTGCAAACTGGCGAAAACCAGCGGCCGGGCGCAGGCCGCCAGCCCGATCAACGTGAAGACACCTAGTACGGCCAGGGCGACCACCGTATCGGCCGAGATCCCGAGCACGTTCCCGAACAGGATGTTCGTCGCGAGCGAGGCGTAAGCAGTATAGAAATGCAGGAACAGCAGGCCGAGTCCGAGCGAGAAGGTCAGCACGATGCCGATCGCCACGTCGCGCTGGGCTCGTTCGCCGATCAGCGCCATGACGAGCCCGGCGGCAACGGTGGCGCAGGTCAACCCGAGAAAAGGCGACGCGCCGACCAGCGCCGCTCCGGTGGCGCCGGGAAAGCCGACATGGCTCAGCGCGTGTCCTGCGAAGGTTTCGCCGCGCATCACCAGAAAGTAGCCGATCGCGCCGGCGACGATGCTGACAACCGTGCACGCCAGGAACGCGTGCCGCATGAAGTCGTAGGCAAACGGGTTCATGGCTCGACGCGAAGATACGCGGGGTCGCGCACGGGCTCGTGCGCGCAGGGGCCGTGGGCGCAGGAGGTCAGCTGGCCATTGCTCGCCAGGACAAAGATGCGGCCATCGATACGCGCGACGTGTATGGGCGTGCGATAAAGTCTGCCGAGCACCTCTGAGGTCACGACCTCGTCGATGGGCCCTAGCGCGGCGGAGCCGTTGCCGAGGTAGAGCACAAGATCGACCGCCTCGAGCAGCGGGTTGAGAT